>JANOEF010000772.1:0-6084 GCA_031413075.1 Acidobacteriota bacterium
TGGCTCGCCAGTTCTCCTGGCCCCACTCGGGAATCTCGTAGAGGGCAGGGCGCTCCGCCTCGGGCAGATCACCGAGAAACGCAAACACGATGCCGTAGCGCTCAATGACCGGGCCGACCCAGATCGCAACCTGAGTCAGCGATGCCAGCCCGACTCCGAGGAGTTTTCCCATCATTAATTCAAAGGGTTTGGCCGATGAAAATAAAACTTCGGCGATGCGGGTTTCTTTTTCCTCAATAACGGCTCCCATAATGATTGATCCGTAAAGAGTTAGCGAAATATAAATAATCATCGCCACCGCAAACCCAACCCCAAAACCAAATCCAGTTTCCTTTTCTTCGCCTTTTTCACTGACTTTGTTGATGCCGAAATCAATCGGCTGATTTATTTCTTTGAGCATTGCCTCGCTGATGTTTGCTTTGGCTAAACGCTCCGAACGAACGGCCTCTTCGACTGCACTTTTCAAGACCTCATTAGTGACAAAATCCGATGAGTTACGCGAGAAGAAACTAAACTTTGCTTCTTTTGCGTCAAAATCGGCCGGAACAATCAAATATGAGTCCAAACTGTCGGCTTGGATTCTTTCGGTTAGTTCCTGGCGGATGACTTCGTTTGTTTTCCCTTCCGGCTTGAGATCCTCAAAAACAAAATTGCCGCCCATTTGTTGGGCCGTATTTTTTAACTTTTCATCCTGAGTGACGTCCACCTTTTTGAAAGCGTCTTCGCTGGCTTTCTTAAATTTCTCATATTGTTTATCAGGAGACAGGTTTTCTCGGATCCGAGCCGAGATTTTGCCGGATTGGTCAACCAGAGCCATGCGGGTCGGCTTGCCCTTCAGCGAAAATAGCAGCATCGGAACGGTACTGATCCCGATTAACAGAATCGGGGCGATCAGGGTTGAAATAATAAAAGCCCAAGTCCAAACAATTTTCCAATATTCACGTTTGAGAACAGCCCAAAATTTACGCATTTTGCTCCTTCACTTTTTCGATAAAAATATCATTTAAACTCGGTTCGATTTGCTCAAATTTAGAAATTACGGCTCCGCTTTCGATCAGTTTTTTGAGCAAGTTTTGCAGATCGGCGTTTTCGGTCAGCTCAACTTCTTTTTCATCCGCATGCTCGACGACACTCGCCACTATACTTTTATCTTCCAATACTTTATCACCGTTCTGACATCGCAGGGCAATCAAATTTTTACCAAAACTCGCTTTAACCTCGCGCAATGTTCCACCTAATACTTTGCGGGATTTGTTGATTAAAATGATGTCATCACAAAGCCTTTCGGCTGTTTCCATTAAATGGGTGGAAAAAATAATGGTTTTGCCTTTGGCCTTAAGTTCGGCAATAATTTCAAGCAGAGTTTCGACGTTGACCGGGTCTAAACCCGAAAACGGTTCATCCAGAATCAACAAATCCGGCTCGTGTAAGACGGTCGCAATAAACTGAATTTTTTGCGACATTCCTTTGGATAAGTCGCTGGATTTTTTGAGTTTCCAGTCGCTCAAACCCATTCGATCGAGCCACAAATCAATCCTTTGATCGGCGATTTTTTTTTCTACATTTTTGAGAGCGGCAAAATATCGAAGCTGCTCCTGCACTTTCATTTTTTTGTAGAGGCCACGTTCTTCTGGTAAATAGCCGATCCGGTCCTGCAAATCAGACGACATTTTTTCACCGAAAAGAGCAATCCGCCCTTCATCAGGCGCGGTAATACCGACAATCATCCGAATGGTTGTGGTTTTCCCGGCTCCGTTGGGCCCCAAAAAACCAAAAACCCTTCCGGCTTTGACCTCAAACGAAATATCGTCAACCGCCGTAAAATCACCGAAACGCTTGACCACATTTTCAACCCGCAAAGTTACTTGTTGTTCGCTCATAAAATATAAATTTCAGATTATCATACGTTGCGCTCAACTGTTTAGTTTGGCAAAACTATTATAAAATTTGAAATATGCTGAAGATTACTAATCACGGAATTTGATGGTTGTGACCAGTTTGCGGTGCCTGTTCAGGTTGGCTTCGGCCAGTATGGATATTTTTAATCATCAAACCGTGGCGGAAATTTTTACGAATGTTGAAAAATTGGGCTGACTACGGATATTTTTTCGATTTCGAGTTAGCGATGATGGAATATTATTAATCTGGTGACGGCGGATTGCTGATTACGCCAGTCTCCTTTGTTTTGCTGATGACATCTTATTATTTTGACAAGAAAATCTACCACTAAAAATATGGAAATTTTTGTTTATCGGAGCGGTGCCGAAGATATTGAAGAAGGTTTTGAACCAAAAGATTTGCCAAAACTTCTGGCCGATAAAAGTAATCTCGTGTGGGTTGATTTTGATGTGCCGAGCGAGGCCGACAAAATTGAAGCCGACGCTGTTTTGCTTAATACCTTTAAGTTTCATCCGTTGACGGTTGAAGATGCGCGTGAAACCCGGAACCAACCGAAGGTCGAGGGATTTAACGATTATTTGTTTTTTATCGTTCACGGCGTTAAAAACGAAACCAACACGGCAAACTTTGTCACCAAAGAACTTGACGGATATCTCGGAAAGAATTTTCTGGTCACATATCATCAGGAAAAGTTTCGAAGTATTGACAAAGTAAAACGTAATATCCGCGAAACCACATTTTCGTGCGAACGTGGAGCGCCATATCTCCTCCATCAGGTTCTGGATGAATTGGTTGACCTCTATATGCCGATTGTAGAAGACTTTGATGCCGTCATCAGCGAACTCGAAGAGCGGATCTTCCGGATGAAAAAGGCCAACCATAAGATTCTGGAAGAAATCATGGATGTCAAACGAGCCGTGGCCCGGATGCGAAGGATTTCGACTAAGCAACTCGATGTTTTATACAAAATGTCGCATGGTCAGTTTCCGTTGATCGGTGAACATTTTCAACCGTTTTACCGCGACGTTCACGACCATCTGCTCCGTATTTCTGATCTCTCGGAAACGTATCGTGATTTGGTTTCCGGGCTCCTCGATATTCACTTCGCCGTTATTTCCAATAAAACTAATGAAGTTATGAAGGTCTTGGCGATTTTCTCGGCCATTATGCTGCCACTCTCGCTGATTGCCGGAATTTACGGAATGAATATGAAAATCTATGGCGACACTGAAAGTCCGATTTATTTTTGGATGGTTTTGGGTCTCATGCTTCTCATTGCCTTTGGGTTACTAATCTATTTTTGGCGAAGCGGTTGGATTGGCGGAAGCGATTTGGAAAGAATCCCGGATACCAAAGAGGATTAGATCTCCTTCAAAAAATTCTTGACCTGTAAGTCTCCAAAACCATAAATCCCGGCTTTTGCTTTGAATTGAGTGAAAATGTTGGCAAAATCCGTCTCCCCGTTTTTGGTTATTTCGCGCAGTATTTGTTTGGGTTTTGACTCTTTTTCGATTAACGCCCGGCAAATTTGGTCGAGCGCCTTGAAATTTGCTGAGGTTGTGTTTCCTAAACTGTTCAATTTTTCAAAATCATTTAAGCAAAAGGCTTTCCATAATTGTTTGCCGAGATGGAAATCATTTTTAGTTAATTTTTGGCGAGATTCAAAACAGGTTTCCAGATTTTCAAAATTGCAGTTCCAGTCATCGGAATCAGGATAAACCCGATAGATGGTGGTGTTTTCATCTGCGATTAAGGACAAAACAAACCACAAATTAACCTGGCAAAAGGCTTCATGGCCGAACCATAAATTAACTTCATCAGCTGGCTCAAGATGATTGAGGCTATCAAATTCAGCTTTTACTTTTTCAAAATAATCATCCGCGCCATAGCTGTTTTTGACAAAGTCCGCCCGTATCTTCCAAAGTTCATTGAGGTTTTGAGCCTTCGAAAGACCGTCAATGAGAGCTTCGCGGCAGACGACTATTTCCCCGCCCTGATCGAAGTCTGCGGCCAAACCATCCCCATTTAAAACGTGATATATCATAGACTCAGACTAACTGCATAAATGATGGCCAGACATCCGCCGGCATAAACGCCGGCCAGAATGTCATCCGCACAAACACCGATCCCCGAAGGTAAATTTTGCAGCGAATCTATCGGATACGGCTTCCAAATATCAAACAGCCGAAAGAGCAAAAATCCGGCTAAGATCAACGGCCAGGAAAAGGTAAACGGGATGAACAAAAAAGTTAAGAGTTGTCCGATGACTTCATCCACCACCGCTTGGGACGGATCTTTGTGTTTGAACAGTTTAGTCGAATATCCCGAAGCCCAGATTCCCAGCAAACAAAAAGCCAAAAAAATCACGGCATTAAAAGCGTGAATCCAGGCTGAAACCTGCGAGTCGTTCCACCCTTTGAAGTTAAAGGCGGTCGAAGCCTCGACCCAGGCGAAAAGCAAATAAATTCCGACGCCGACCATTGAACCCCAGGTACCCGGGGCGAGCGGTAAATAACCGACTCCGAAGGTTGTGACTGCTAAAGCAAAATAATCTTTGAACGATTTTGGCTTAACTTTTTCTTTGGCAAGTTCCGCTTTTTCAACCGTGGCGGAAACATGAATCAACTCATCAAAATTTGACATTAGTTGAAATTTTACAACAGTTTGCGGATTAAATCATTTGCCGCAAGAAAAAAAACAGGCACTCTGTGTTGCCAGATGCCTGTCTTCCATACTTAAAATTTACCCGTATTTTTTTATTGCACGGTAAATGAAACAATTCGTTGTTGAACGCTTTTGGTCGAGCGATTGTAATAGGCCAAATGCAGAACTACCGCATCACCGGCCTTGAATTTGGCCGCGATTTCGCTAAATGATTTCAAATCGGAAACCGTCACCCGATTGATACGTTGGATTATATCGCCTTCACTTAAAACGCCGCGACCATTGGTATTCTTGACATCCACAATAAAACTGGCAGGGTCAATGTCTTTGACCAAGAGACCTTTTTGACCTTCTAAACTACTGGTTTTAGCGAGTTCAGGGGTTAGTTCCTGAAGCGTTAAGCCAAACGGCTTGACCACCGAATTAGCCGGGTTTACCGGCAGTTTTTTCGGTGTTTCGCCGGAATCCCCAATGGTTTTGTTAATTGGACGCTCGGCTAATTTGATATCTGCTGTTTGACGCTCAAGTTTGTTATTTACCTCGCGCAAAAAGGTCAGTTTGACCTCTTTCTCCGGTTCGGTGCCGGCAACTTTAGAAATCAAATCCTGTGATCCCTCGATGGGTTGTCCGTTGAATTCGATGATCACATCGTTGACCTGTAAACCGGCTTTAGCGGCTCGGCTTTCTTTATCGGAAATATTGGTAACAATCGCCCCCTTGGCATTTGGAACCTCATAAACTTTTCCAAATTCAGGCTTTATCGAATCCAAACTGACTCCCATATAGCCGCGCCGAACTTTGCCATTGGCGACAATTTGCCGATAAACATAAGAAGCTTCGTTGGACGGAAGGGCAAAACCGATTCCGTTGTAGTCACCGGTCGAAGTCGCGATTTGCGAATTAACCCCGATTACTTCGCCGTCCATATTAACCAGCGGACCGCCTGAGTTGCCCCGATTGATGGCGGCATCCGTCTGAATAAAACGATTTGGATAGCCATTGACGGTTGAATATGGGGTTTCGCGTTTGGTCTGGGAAATGATTCCGGCGGTCACGGTTTGAGCTAATCCGAAAGGTGAACCGATGGCTAAAACCCAATCACCGACTTGTGAAGAATTTGAATCTCCCAATTTCACACTCGGAAGTTCTTTGCCGGCTTCGATTTTGAGCACTGCCAAATCAGTTTCTTCATCTGTGCCGATAACTTTAGCCACATATTCATCACCGTTTTGCAATCTGACGGTGATTTTAGAAGCATCGTCGATGACATGATAATTGGTCAAAATATAACCGGTTTTATCCACGATAAAACCGCTTCCGACCGAATAGGACGGACGACGCGATTGGCGTTTAAAAAATTCTAAAATGTCATCCGAACTGCCGGAATCGGGTTTTTCCCCTTTCAGTTGGACATCGGGAACTTTTCCTTTGGTATCAATATTGACGACTGCCGGTTCAACCCGTTCCTCGGGCAGCAGAAATCGGACTGCGGGCAGGCGTTGCAGTTTCTCGCCGGGCGGG
>JANOEF010000773.1:0-5354 GCA_031413075.1 Acidobacteriota bacterium
ATACAAATATGGTATGCGTGGCGCACAAAAGACGGCCTCAAAAACCGTCCTTTTTTTTTAAGTCTGTTTCTTTTTTTAGAATGAACTGGAGTCTTCATCCCTTAAAAACTCACCCGGCACCATATATGCTTCGGTCAAAAGTTTGCGTCCAAACCCTAAATCGCGTTCAAAAACAACATGACCGTTTGGCCTGGCGCGGACCATTTTGCCCCAATTTCTCGGCGACCGAACGTCAACCTCCGCCGCTCCGGTTTGGCTCCCGATCATGGCCAGACTGGTAAACGTATCTAATGGTGCATAAATCCCTTCGAGTTCCCAATAATCTTTGCTGTTCGGCTGTTGATTAGTGGTTGGTTGATTGGTGAAATCAAGACAGGTATTGATGTTTGTATTACCAAATTGTTCGTCCTGATGCCACAGTCCTAACGCATGTCCGATTTCGTGACAGGCAATCATATTTTTATGCTCTGACGTTTGCCGATACGAATCATTTAATTTGACGCTGGATCCGGTAATCACATCGCCACTGGTTGTAATCTGAGTCAAGCCATACCAACCGGTCGTGCCATATTTTGCGTTACAGACTTCGATTCTTCCGGGCTGAATCGCGCATTGCGCCGGAGCGGTGAGCCCCGTCGTGACAACCATCTCAAGCATGACCGACAACGACCAGCTCTGAGTTGCTTTATTGAGCGCTTTCTCCCACGATTTATTGACATTTTTACCCAATGTCAGGGTAAATGGATTTTGCGTCCGTCCCCAATGATAAGTTCCCCACCGCTCGGCCTTGACCGCAGACACGGTCAGCAGTAAAAGAACACCCAATAACACCCCGCTTTTGAAGATTCCCTTCAATTTCATAATTCAATACTCCTTGTTTTGTATAGTTTTCGGAGGTAGCTTTCGGGGGTTTGGGGATAAAGTCAGTTTGTTAATCAGTTTTTCAATTTTTTTGAGAGCCTACCTCGGTATTGCCACCTTTTGTTTGCTTACTGAATGAGGTGGCACAATCTATTTATAACAAAAATAAAGCTCAGGTGTCAAACATTGTTTTTTCTAATAAATATAGATTAACTATGCTTGGAGTGAATGTTCTCGTATTTCAAAAAAAACTGTAGTCACTTTAATAAGCAGGTTCGCAAAAGTAAGAAATGCGGGCAAATATATTGAACAAATTTAGTTCCGGATTTTCTTCATTGCCCCTGATTAATTTAGTATCGGCGCCTAAATATTTAGCTTTCTCCCGCCTTATTGAAGATATTTTCGAAAATTTAGTAATTTCAGAGATTTTTTTACCTACGAGATATGGTGTGCTTATTATTTTTGACATCAATATTTCGTAGTTCTTATTTTTCAAGGTATCTTTTGCATAACCTTTCTTACTCTCTGTAAATATTCTCTTTTAAGGGTTTATCAGATTGAGTGATTTAATTTCAGAATTTCTTTCATTTTTCTGAAACTCTGCCTGCATTATGTGTTTACTAAAGAAAAAAGTATTGACAGGATAGATCGAATTATGTTAAACAATAGGTATATTTAGATTTAGTGTCCTAATCTTTTTAGGAATGAAGTGTGTTGGCAGTTCTGTCAACCGGGTTGGCTGGTCGTTTCTTGAATCCAACCGCCCGTCGTAATTATCCCTGGCTGGCAGAATTATCCCCATTGTTGGAGTCGGATTTCTGCTTGTATTAATAATAAGGAGCTCCAAATGAGAAATAATGATACCCCGCTGCATCCACGAGCCAAAACTGAAGGTTTGGTGATACAAGAATTATCTGACGAAGTATTAGTTTATGATTTAGAAAGAAATAAAGCCTTTGACCTTAATTTAACTTCTGCTCTGGTTTGGCAAAATTGTGACGGGAGCAAATCCGTGAGTGATATTGCTCAGGTACTCGAAAAAACTTTAGATCAAAAAGTTCCGGACGAATTAGTTTGGCTGACGCTCGAAAAACTGAAAAAAGAAGGTTTGGTCAATTACGAGAAAGAGAATTTTACTCAATTCACGGGTCTCAATCGCCGCGAGCTGGTTAAAAGAGCCAGTTTTGCTTCGTTGGTCGCACTCCCGATTGTAGTTTCGCTGGTTGCTCCGAGTTCCCTTCACGCTCAATCAGGCGCGCCGGCTCCGATTTGTTTTGATTGCGTTATGAAGTCGGACTTCTCTGCGAATCCGAATATTTGTTCGGATGCAATGTGTAATACAACAGTGGGTACTTGTTATGATAATGCCGGCTGTGGACAGGGGCAATTAACGGGTACGTGGACTTGTATCCAGTGTCACGACGGAACTGCCTCGGCTGCTAATGGTGTTCCGTTCAACATGACCGTAGCTTGGGAAATCTAATTTCAATTTGTAATTTAATAACCGGGTTTATATTGTTAGATACACTTTCAACTTGAAACTGCTTACACGTCAGACCCGCCAGTGAGAGTGAACGGGTCTTAGAATTAGTATTTACCAAGTCTTTATTGGTAGTTATTCTGACGCTTTGAATTGCTAAGGCTCGCTTTTCAAGGAGAAAGTGTAAAAGACATTTATCTCAATCAAGGATCTTACCTTGAGGCTTTAACTGCCTCCGCAGTTTGGAGGAAATTAGATGAAACGAAGAATAAAAATCTGTTTGGTTTGTCTGACCAAAAATAAGGTAAAATCCAGAATCTGTGTCGGATGCAGCCAGGATTTCAAAAAACATTCGAAAAATACTTTGCGGAGTTTTTTCAAACAATGGTTTTTATCAAATATCTATCCTGATAAATCGTTCCGAACATAAACTTAAAGGGTGCAAATTTCAAAATTGCGCCCTTTTTTCTTCTTAAATCCGACATCGGCCTCAAAACACTTTATATTCCCCTTTTCAAAATCTTTTTTTTCGGTTAGTAGAGCAATTTTTAAGTTTTCCAGCGTTTTGAGTCCCGCCTTGAGGCGGCTAACCTCCAGCGAAGCGCAGAGGTAACACGCTGAAGCGTGGACTCAGTGCGTTTGCCAAATACCAGATAATCTAAAAACTGCCCTATCTGAATAGCTCAATCCGAAATTTAGGGTAACAAACTGAAAGCGAATATCTGAAAATAACGGTGCAGAGAGGGAATTTTGCGCCATTTTGTGATCTGAAAATCGAACTTTATTTTTCTGAATTGGCAATCATTGGGAAAAATGCGAAAATAGCTGTTTGATTTTGCCAAGATGACAAACGCTGAGATACTCGAAAAATTATTTGTTGGAAATCCGCGGGCCGTCGCGCGGGCGATCACTAAAGTCGAAAACGGGGCCAACGATGCCGCCGAATTGATGAAAGAGGTTTTTCCGCACACCGGAAAGGCGACCGTGATCGGGATTACCGGATCGCCGGGCGCAGGAAAATCAAGTCTGGTTGATAAGTTGGCCATGTTCTATAAAAACTCGGGTCAAAAGATCGGGATCATTTGCGTTGATCCGTCGAGTCCGTTTTCGGGCGGGGCGATTTTGGGCGACCGGATTCGAATGTCGGCCCTCGGCGTGGACAAAAATATTTTTATTCGTTCGATGGCGACCCGCGGGAATTTAGGCGGGTTGTCCCGGGCCACGGTTGACGCGGTAGCGATTTTGGACGCCGCCGGATTTGATAAAATCATTGTCGAGACGGTTGGAGTCGGACAGGATGAAGTTGAAATTGTCAAAACAGCGGATGTTTCAATCGTTGTTCTGGTTCCCGGGATGGGCGATGATATTCAGGCCATCAAAGCCGGCATTATGGAAATCGGCGATGTTTTTGTCATCAATAAATCTGACCGCGAAGGAGTTCTCAGAACCGAGAAAGAACTCGAAGCATTATTGACTCTGGCGCATCGTCCTGATTTCTGGAATCCGCCGATTATCAAAACGGTCGCCACCGAAAACAAAGGTCTCGAAGATTTGAGCATGGCCATCGCCAGCTATGATGAATTTCAAAAAACCGGTGAACGGAGTCTGGAACGCCGCCAATCCATTGCCAAATGGCGTTTGCTGGAATTGATTCGCGAAAAACTGTTATCCGATTTGATGAGCAAAGACGGCATGAATGAAAGACTGGATCAACTGGCGTTGGAAATTGCGGAGAAAGAAACAAATCCATATTCGGCTGTTGAGGAGATTTTGAGATGAGAAGAAACATAATTCTATCCGAAAAATCTTATACATTTTCCGACTATTTCATAATGCGCTGGCGAACCGATGAAGTTCTCAATTACTTTGGCTATATCAAACAAAATGAACAGACAAAATTGCCCTCATTTTCAAGTAAAATCACGCAGTTACAGAGTTTAGCCGATAAAATTAAAGAAGTTCTAATTCACATTATGCGAATATTAGTTGGAATTTTAGAAGGAAAATGAAAAAGAATATAATTTCAGCAAATTCTTCATATACATTTTTCGATTACTTCAAAATGAATGTAGATTTTGAGGAAATTGTCGCCTTTTGGAACTTTGGCTTTCAAATTGATACGATTAGTTTGCCACGCAGTATCCAAGAAATTGAACGCTTACCAGAAATTGAGCGACAAATTCGAGATAGTTTTTCCCGGGTTAGTTTAGACAATGAATCAGCTCGACGGGAGGCTTTAATTTCACCTATTTTGCTTGAGGCGGCGAGAATTTCGCAATCAAAAGTTAAAATTGAGTTTCCTATTGAAGTTAGTCAACAATTAAAAGGAACTCTTGATTATTTGTTGTTAAATCAATCAAATTTGTTGGTGATTGAAGCCAAAAATGAAGACCTTCATCGAGGTTTCAAACAACTTGCAGCAGAAATGATTGCGGTTCAACAATGGGCAGAGGATGATGAATTAAAGGTTTTATACGGCGCGGTTTCAACCGGAAACTTGTGGCAGTTCGGTAAACTCGATGTGGTTAATCGTATTGTCAGCAAGGACTTAAAAGTTTACGACGTGCCTGATGAACTTAGCAATTTGTTCCATATTTTAGTCGGTATTTTAGAAAGAAAATGAAGATAGACCATCTCGGCATTGCCACCAAATCAATCGCAGAAGCCTTAAAATTTTGGCAAGACTCTTTGGGATTAGAAAATATTCATACTGAGATTGTCGAGGAACAAAAAGTCCGGGTGGCGATGCTGCCGATTGGCGAGAGTCGGATCGAATTGCTCGAACCAACCAGCGATGATTCGCCGATCAGTAAGTTTTTAGAAAAGCGCGGCGGTGGAATTCATCATATCGCCGTCGAAGTTGAAGATATTGAAGAGTCTCTGGCGAAACTAAAAGCGACGGGCGCTCGTTTAATAGATGAAAAACCACGTTTGGGAGCCGAAGGATGCTTAATTGCCTTTGTCCACCCTGCCACAACCGGCGGAGTTTTGATAGAATTAACTCAAAAAATTG
>JANOEF010000774.1:0-2074 GCA_031413075.1 Acidobacteriota bacterium
ATCAACCAATTACAAGCCTAATTTTATTTTTGGGTTGAAACCCGTTGACATAAACCTTTTGTTTTCAACATCAGAAATTTCCAACTCCTGATTCGCATTTTGACTGAGTCAGTTGAGGAACGAAGTTCAATCACAAAGTCGGGAACTATGCTTGATTCTTCCTGACGTTTTTTTTCGCTCAAACTTTCCCATCTTTCGCGTTTTATCCAGGCAACCTCAGGCGAACGTCTGGCTCCATTCGGCATTGTAAAATATGTAGATGAGTCAAAAACTATACCTGATTTAGTGATTCTATTCCAGATTGTGACATCAGTATTTAACTCGGCATTCCTCCAGCCCGAATCAGGGAGCGCAGGCGGCATAATAATTAATTCTCCTTCGGCGGTCTGTTCAATCTTGAAATCTCGATTTTTACTACACAGTTTTTCAAATTGCTTGTCAGAAAATTCACCGATAAAGAACGAAAAAGGCTGTCCCATAAAGGCTTCGATGTTTTGTAATTTTTGAATTGCGGTCATTACCATAATTCTCACCTCAAAAGAATTTTAACATAAAAAATAGCTATTTCATCACTTCCGGATTAACGTAAAAATTACGATTTGCTTCAAAAGATTTAATCTCTTCGGAGTTGGTCAAAGTCTGCAAAGTTTCATTTGGAGTTATTAAAACTTCTTTGCCGTTGATATTTACCCGAATCGGCATCGCAAACCCTCGAACAACTTTATCGAACTTGAACGAAAGAGTTTTGCCGTCGGTTTTGTAGAGCAAAACCGGAATGTTTGTTCCTCGCAAATATTGGTCAAAAACTTTGCTCAAATCAATTCCGGCTTTATTTGAAATGTAATTTTCAACTTGCCCGGTGGTTACGGACTGATGCCAAAAATCTTTATTCAATCCGCGGAGAATTGCCCGCCATTTTTCATCGTTATTGATGATATGACGAATGGTGTGGAGCAGGTTGCCGCCTTTATAATACATATCGCCGGAGCCTTCACGGTTTGAGTTGTAGGTGCCGATGATCGGGCTTTCATTGCGAATGTTTTGGCGGCTCCCGATGACGTAATCCTGACCGTCTTTTTTGCCGAAATGATACTCGACAAAAAGGTTTTCGGTGTAATTGGTGAAGCCTTCGTGAATCCACATATCGGCGGCATCTTTCATCGAAATATTGTTGCCGAACCACTCGTGACCGGCTTCATGAACGATAATAAAATCAAATTTATAACCGATGCCGGTGAAACTCACGTCCCGCCCGCGATAGCCGTTGCGAAACCAATTGCCGTAAGTCACCGAACTTTGATGCTCCATTCCGGCGTATGAAACCGTGACGAGTTTGAAACCGTCTTTATAAAAAGGATACTGCCCAAACCAATGCTCAAAGGCTTTGAGCATTCGCGGGACTTCCTTAAATTGTTTTACCGCCAATTCTTTTTGATGGGGTAATGTCCAATATTGAATGTCCAAACCTCCGCCTTCGCCGTGGTATTTTTCAGACCAATTGACGTAGTTTCCGATGTTGGCGTTGACGCCGTAATTATTGATTGGATTAGTAACTTCCCAGCGAAAAGTTTTGGTTTTTTCCGGCTTATTTTCGTCAATTTTTTTCAAACGACCATTGGAAACCGCGACTAGATTTTCAGGCACGGTGATATTAATTTTCATTCCTCGATCGGGTTCGTCTGCTCCATGATCTTTGTTTGCCCACCAGATGCTGGCTCCGATTCCTTGACACGTGGTAGTGATAAAATGCTCGCCAAGATCATCGCGTCCCCAGGTAATACCGCCGCTCCACGGAGGATTGCGGCTTTCCGTCGGTCGGCCTTCCCAATAGACGGTGATGCTGTCTTCAATGCCTTTGGGTAATTTTTCCTCTAAGTAAACGAAATAAACATTGCCTTCACGTTTGAATTTTAATTCGGAATTTTTGTGCGTAATCCGCGTAATTGCCAAGGGATTTTGCAAATCAATCTGCAGGCACAGCTGCCATGAACCTTACTTATACTTACGACATGGCATCCGTGTTCTTCGATTTTGGTAATGCCGGCACCGGAAGTATATTTTATTGGGATGATGT
>JANOEF010000775.1:0-5178 GCA_031413075.1 Acidobacteriota bacterium
AGGAAATAGAAACCATTTTTCCGTTTGCTGATGAATATACAAATGGCAGCGGTGAAACATGTGTTGCTTTAAATGTTGCTGCATTACCAAGCATTGCAAACTCCGATGCTGAAGTCTTGCTGCAACATGATAAAGTGTTCTGTGAATTTGCATGGTTATTCACAACCAGCAATGCAGTCATGATAATGAGGTTTCTTTTCATGATTTTTTATTTCAAATGTAGTATTTCTATTCGAAGATAGAAATAAGAAGTTAGAATTCTGACCTCCGACCTATGTATCCTGCCAACCGCCACTGCCAACTGCCTTTACTTCTTCGGCGTGCTGAATTGTTGATACGCCACCCGAAAGAGTTCCGATAAAGCCTTGGCCGTTTCAGGCGAAAGATTTTTGTCGGCTCGCAAATGTGCCTCAACGATTTCAGGCGTTGCTTCGTGCGGATAATAAATGACCGGTTCGACCTGATCGCCGTCACCGTGTTTTTTCATTACCCGATCCATCGGCATATCCAACCAGTTGGTTAAACGTGCGATATTATCGGCATCAGGCCTGCCCGTCCCATTTTCGATGCGGGAGAGGGTTGAGGCCGAAACATTGGTCACGTCCGCTACATCTCGCAAACTCAATCCAAGTTCTTCCCGACGACGTTTAATGGCTCGTCCGAGTTCCATGGTATTGATTAAACTTTCATTATTGAATCCCATATTCTTTCTCCACCTATTTTATATTTATTCAACTGCTGGTAATTCTACCCGTAAATAAATGTCTTCGATTAAAACCTCGCACTCAATTGAGGCAATGGTTAATAAATCTTCCGTCCGTTCAAAACTGCGATAAAGCCAAGTTCCATTTGTTTGCTTAGTAAATTTTTCAACTAAAATCTGGTCTTGCGAAACTAAAACGTAATCCGTCAAACTTGGCGTTTCATTTTTGTAATACTGAAACTTTTCCCCTCGGTCATAACGTTCGGTTGAAGGCGAAAGCACTTCAAAAATAACTGTCGGGTTGGTTAAAACATCTTTTTTTGTATCGTGAAACATTGGTGCGCCACAGATAACTGTCAAATCAGGATAAAAAAATAAACTTTTAGTTGTAGTCCGAACTTTCATATTCGGGGATAACCCCTGGCAATTTTTATTTTTAAGTTGTTGACCAAATTCAACCGCTAAATTAAAACAAAGTTGACTGTGAGCAAGGCTTTCGCCCGCCATTTTGATAATTCTGCCTTTCACAAACTCGTGACGTTCTGGAGTTTGCCGTTCAAATTCGAGATATTCAACAAACGTAAAAACTGGTATATCTCCGCCTTTCATAAGCCGTAGTTTAGACCTAAACGGCAGAACCGATTCAACTGTCTCAATCGCGTCAATTTTTTTAAGGGCTAAAGTCATAATGTTGCATCTGCCTTAATCCTGTTGCAACCATAACACAAGAAAAATTTATTTGCAACACCGTGTTTCATACTTGCAACTAAAATAATCGTGTGATACGATGTTTCACAGATGAAACTTTGGTAGTTTTTATCCGGGTAGATTTTGAAAATTTGAGAAGCAAAAAGTGGAGAAAGTTATGAGCTAGATCAAAATATACTTTTCACCTTTTGGCTTTTTCAGTTTCCAGGGAGGTCAAAAAAATGACAGCAATTGCAATCGAAAACAACTCGATCGAGAAACGCGAAAAACGCGCTTTGTCTATCGCGGCCATGGGTTTAGTTAATCGGGAGGGTGATCGTTTTATGGTTTCAACCCCTTCGTTGCGGGGCAAACAAACTTTATATGAAGTGCGCCGGGATGAACACGGCAAGATTCGTTGTAATTGTCTCGAATTTGAAGAAAGGGCGCTCGAAGATCCTGGTTTTCGCTGCGAACATATTCTCGCGGTAAAATTTGCCCTGGCCCAGAAAAACTCTGAGCCGGTCACCAAACAAAAAGTTGGTAAACAAACCGATACTGAGTCAAGCAAGTCCACACTTGGCGAACAGAAGGGGAACGAAATTTCAGTTGAGGTTTCGGCACCTGGACAAGCCGAAACCGTCAAAGCTGACAATAGTTCACTTACGGACAAGATAGGAGAAAATACAATGAATACCCAAAATTTACAAGACACAACTTTTATTACTGCCGAAGAGGCAGAAATGGTCGAAACCCGCAACAATGTGGTGCAAATGAATTTTGCCAGCACGCTGCGCAATTTACATCAGAACATTCATCCCAATTTGGTCAAGCAACGCGAAGGATGGAAAGACCGCAACGGCAATGTTCATAAAATTGATTATGTCGAATGGCATACCGTCGCCGACATTCTGGACGAAAAAGCTCCAAATTGGACGCACAGCGTCAAAGACATCAAACAATTCGGTAATATCGTCACCGTGACGGTCGCCATCACGATTGACGGGATCACCCGCGAAGGACTCGGAACCGGTTATGCCGACAGCGAAATGGGTATAAAAAAAGCCGAACATGATGCGCTGAAACGGGCCGCGGTTAAATTCGGGATCGCCCGTGAACTTTACAAAAGAGAATCTGATGTCATTGAACGCGAAGGTGCCGTGCCGCCTTCAAACCCTGATGGAGGTTTTCCGGCCAATCCGGTCGCCACCTCGCTGATGGATCTGGTGACCGCCAAACAGCTTGGGATGATTCGGGCTATTTCGCGGGAAATCGGGATTGATGCCGACGAAGAGTGTCAGACGATACTCAGTTGTAAAACTGATGAACTTTCGAAAAAAGCGGCCTCAGCTTTCATCGGACACTTGCAAGACCTGCAACGTCAGCAGGAAATTGTCATCCAACAACCGCTGAGAAAAGTGGGCTAGTCATCGGTGACCAGTGGTCAGAGGAAATCATCAAAAAAAACTAACCTCTATCCACTGCCCCCGACTACTTCCCGACCAAATTGAGTTGCAGCCAACCGTCCGCTTTCTCCGCAAAGCCAGCTGACCTCATCGTTGCAACTCAATCCCCCTCTGTGGGATATTGGGGATTTTGGATTTTGGATTGAATCTGATTGCCGATTTCTCCTTTTGAAATTTTTGATAACGTGTTATTCTTTCGACAGTTAATTCAATTTATTTTTTGACAAATTGGATAACTGTCCCCGCTAGTTTTTTAATTTTTACAACGGAGAAAGAATATACAATGGCAGGAAAATTTGAGATTAAACAATCAACAAGTGGTAAATTTCATTTCAACTTGAAAGCAGGTAACGGACAAATTATTTTGTCTTCGGAAATGTATGAATCAAAAGCTGCATGCGAGAATGGAATCGCGTCAATCAAGAAAAATGCGGGTGACGAAGGCCGTTATGACCGCAGAGTTTCTGAAAAAGGCGATCCCTATTTCGTTTTGAAAGCCGGAAACGGACAGGAAATCGGCCGAAGCGAAACCTATCAAGGTGGCCAGGCCGCGATGGAAAACGGGATCAAATCCGTGATGACCAATGCTCCTGAGGCCGATGTCGTGGATACAACCGCTGCTTAAAATTAGCTGAACTAAAATTTGCTCTGATGAGTTATTTGAAACCACAGAGAGACGAATTTACAAGGATTCGTGTCTCTGTGGTTTTGTCTTTCTAAACTAATAAAAATAAAGGAGTAATTAATTTTATGGCAGAAGCCGCAACATCTGAAATGACCATGCCCGAAGCCGGCGAATTCTGTTGGACAGAAATCGTAACTAATAACCTTGAAGATTGCAAAAGTTTCTACACTAATGTTTTCGGTTGGGAACTAAAGCAAAGTACCGCCACCGGAGAAGATTTTGAGTATCTCGAATTCAACACCCCCAATTCGTATCCGATGGGTGGAATGTTCAAAATGACCAGCGAAATGTGTGGGGGAGGCGAGGTGCCGCCGCCCCATTTGATGAATTATATTGCGGTTGACAAGGTGGACGAAATGGCCGGCAAAGCCTTAGAGCTAGGCGGGAAAATCGTCTCTCCACCAATGGATATTCCAAATGTCGGCCGCTTTGCGGTAATTCAGGATCCAACCGGCGGAACATTTTCTCTCTTGACCTTGAAAGCACCGGGAGAATGAAATGAGCGTTCCTCAAAAACTTGGTAGATTAATTGGTAATTGGACTGGAATCAATCGCTTGCACCTTCCGTGGCTGCCGGAAAATCCGATTCAGGAGTCATTGTCAGAGGCTTTGGTAACTTTTTCCGCCGGAGATAATTTCCTAAAAATCGAATATGACTGGATTTTCGAGACTAATAAACAAGCAGGGTTAATTTTGTTGGGACAGGAAAAAAATGCTGAGTTAATCAAAGGATTTTGGATTGATTCCTGGCATCTGAGCGATAAGTTTATGATTTCCGAAGGGCTCGAGAGCGACCGCGCAATTTCAATCAAGGGATTCTACGCTGTTCCCGATCATCCTGATTGGGGTTGGCGGACAACGATTGAAAACCGGGATCATGATTCGTTCAAAATTACGATGTATAACATTTCACCCGAAGGCCAAGCAGACCTGGCGGTAGAAACTACTTATCAAAAAAATAAAGGAGAAAAAAATGGCTGAATTTAGTGTGCCGAAAAACGGCGAGATTTGTTGGTATGAATTAACCACTCAAAATGTTGAGCAGGCGAAAGAGTTTTATCAGGGCCTTTTTGGATGGAATTTGGAAAAAAGCAAAGTAAGTCCGATTGATTACACAGAGATCCACGTTGGTCACAAAGCAATCGGTGGAATGATGCAGATTACCAAAGAATGGGGCGAGGGATGGGAAAATATCCCGGCTCATTGGATGACATATATCGCGGTTGACAACTGCGATGAGACGATTGAGAAGATCAAGATAAACGGCGGAGGAGTCTGTGTTTCGCCATTTGATGCCCCCGGAGTTGGCAGAATGTCGGTAGTTAATGATCCAAGCGGAGCGACTTTTTCCGTCATACAGTTTGTTTCAGCTTAAATTCTGTTTAAAACTAATTTAAAAGGTGAGCTGTTTTTAGCTCACCTTTTTTTGTGCAATTTTTCAGAACAAGGAAGTATTTAACTTTATTTTGAGTAATTTAGCGGACGATTTATCACTGAAGAATTTAGCCAAAGGAGCTAATTATTTGCCTTTCAATTTTCAAAAACTCTTTAAATTAGTTTTTCTAAGCAATACTCGGTTTCAGTCCCTGGTTCCGCTAAAGGGTAAATCCGGCAAGCCTTCCATCTGAGAAACCAAA
>JANOEF010000776.1:0-2879 GCA_031413075.1 Acidobacteriota bacterium
GTTTTATAGCGTGCGGTCCGCCGTCAACGGGCACCGACCCCAAAACGCCGGATGAAACCTATGCTTCCGTAAATGGAAAAGCAATCAAGATGCAAGAAGTTGACCGAATCGTCAAACAACAAGCGCAAGGTCAGGAAGCCAAACTTTCTCCGCTGGAACTAAACCAGGCTCGTCTGCAAATTTTGCAAAGTCTGATTCAGCAGGAAGTGATGTTCCAAAAGGCAGAGAAAGAAAAGACTCTCCCAACTGACGACGATGTAACAACCGAATTTAACAAACTCAAAACTGCCAGCGGAAAATCTGCCGAAGATTTTGCCAAAGAAATGGAAAAGCAGGGCGAAACGGAAGCCACCATCCGCGAAGGTCTGAAAAGACAGCTTGCCGTTAATAAGTTAATCGAAAAGGTGACCGGCAAAATTGAGCCTCCGAAGGACAGCGAAATTGAGGCTTTCTACAAAGGGAATCCGGAAGCTTTTGTGAAAAAGAAAGGCGTCAAATTGGCAATTATCGTAGTTGATCCAACTAAAAGCGGTGAGGGCGATTCAACGGTTGACGATGCCAGTGCCAATCTTAAAGCTCAGGAGATTAATACCAAACTAAAACAAGGCGTGGACTTTGCCACCGTCGCTCGTGAAAGCAGCGAAGACCAGAGCCGGGCTCAGGGCGGAGACATCGGTTATATCTCCGAAGAGCAGTTAAAACAGGCCTACGGTGGTCAATTAGTTGGCTTTATGGATCCGAAAGTTCAAATCGGCACGCTCATCGCGAGACCCCTTGAAGGTAAGATCTACTTTATCAAATTGGTCGAACGAAGCGACAAAGATGAAAATTTGACCCTGGAAAGTACCGGAGTTCGACAACAGATTACGGATTCGCTGACCAATGCGCGGAAGAATCTGGTGAGTCAGGCCTATGCGGCTCAAGCGATGAATGAAGCCAAAGTTGATAATTTATTGCTCAAGAAGATCATTGAAAATCCGAATGAACTGAGCGGTGCCCGACCGGCGGTTTCTCCGACTGCGGCCAATACAAATACTGCTGATGCAAATAAAGATGCCAAGGCCAATACCAATACGCCAAAAGCAAATACCAATACCTCAAAGGCGGCCGGCAACACTGCCACGAATACAAAACCGGAAACGAAGCCTGAGGCTAACAAAGCCAATACTAAGTAATCGGCTCATATGATAACGAAAAGGACAAACTCGAAACGTTTATGAAAGCAACGTTTCGAGTTTGTCCTTTTTTTGATGGCGGTTAAAAACTGAGGGATAATTTGCGTATTTCAGAAGAACCCGGTTCTTTCGCGATGAGAAAAATTCTGATTATTCATGAGTGAAGCACGCTACAACTAAGCACCAATGCACAAGTAACAATGGACAATGGACAATGAAGAAAACCCAAAAATCAAGATTACTCAACTATTTGCCAACTTTTCTTTATTTTCAATCTGTCGCAAAACATTTGCTGACCTGCTTACCTCGAATTTAAACTCTTCAGTAGATTTTTAGGTTCGGGTCGCCCCTGTGGATGAATAATGGTGTCAATCGCACCGCTTCTTACAAACGACATTGCACACCTCGGTTGCAATTGTCGGACAACTTTCCTCGCAAACCTTTTCGTTGTTAACCATCCGGCAGTTCCATTTACAAGCGGAAGTCGTTACGATGCGGCACAGTGTTTCGCATGAGTCGTAACATCTCTTTTCGGGAGTTTCGGTAGGTTTCGGTAAGGCTTTCGTTCCATCCGGGGGGGCCTCGATGACGATTGTGCTACCTACGTTCAAGAAAATGTACTTATCTTCTTCAGAGGCGGTTCGCGCAAAGGTAATCAAGCCTTCACGGGTTTGTGAATCGCGGAGACGACCGGCAATCGCTTCAATCTCGGCTCCGAGCAGCATTTTCGGTTTTGGGCCGACTGATTTAGTCATTTCTGCCACCCTCGGTTCCGACCGCTTGCGCGGAATGAGCTTGACAGCGCCCGCCAAATAACCGATTCGATCGTTTTCCACCGTCACCGTTTCTCCCATTTCAATGTGTTTGATTACGACATTACGAAATTCTTCGCGCACCGCCAAACTATCATTTTCCGTCTTCGTTGTCTGGGCAGCAACAGACGTTTCAAGCCGCCGTGCCGGCGAAAGTTCGTAGAACGCCAACAAAAAAACGGCCGCCAAACCTATGACTACTCCAATTTTTCTAAACATGTTCATATCACAATCCTCCTTTTATCAGAGACTACGACCGAATCAAACGCAAGTGATATGCCAAATAGATCTAATTGGTTTCTCAGTTTCAAAATTCCGAAAATAATTAACAACGGGTCATTTTTCCCAAATCCTGAGGAGTTTTGCACATTACCACAGTTCAAAGAATCACTCAAGATTTAAGCGACAGAATGAAACCAGGAAAACACTATAAAATGTAGATTTAGAACAGAGACCGACTTGGCGGATGGCAAAAAATATTTTTATGACAGCTGGACACAGATTTTAAATGATGAAAATAGACGCCTTCTTACGTTTCGCCGTCCTCAAATGGAGGAAGAGTTTATGTTCGCGGTTATACACGAAAGGACGGGACTTATGTTGCACCCTATACCAGAAAAATGTTTAAGAATATTAAATAATAAGCAGGCAATGAAGAAAACCCAAAAACCAAGATTACTCAACTATTTGCAAACTTTTCTTTATTTTTAATAGGTCGCCAAACATTTGCTGACCTGCTTAGTTAAGCGAATCTCATCCTGAATCATCCTGAACCCCAAAAAACTAGGGCAAACGCCAATGCGCAATATACCCCCTTTCCTGACAACTCTTATAACACTAACGACTCTCAACAAACAAACGAAAATATGGATCGAAAATTGATCATTGAAAA
>JANOEF010000777.1:0-2424 GCA_031413075.1 Acidobacteriota bacterium
CGGTACCTTAACCTCTCTGCCGGGACCTTTTAATAAAAAACCGGCACGTTTGGGAACCAGAATCATTCCCGGTTTCTCAAGCCCATTGAAAATATACGATTTCCCGTCGTGATTGAGGCAGCCGACATATTTGCGAAGATACCAATTGACTTCCAAAGGGTTGACTGTTCTCCAATTATGGTGAAAGAGATCTTCGAGTCGCCATCCGTGATCTTTAGCAATAATTTCCAGCGATTCTCCTTTTACAATCTTGTGCCATTCAAGATTATCAGGGGCTATTTGGAGCTTTTTAAACTTATTGCCGAGTTTAAGACGTGGTACTTTTTCCTTTGGTATTGCCATAATTAACTCCCATGCACCTCAATCAGTTTTTGCCGCGTTTCGTCAGTCAGTTCGCCTTCGCCGGAGATTTCAACCGAACGTTGAAATTCGGCGATCGCGGCAATGGTTTCCTCGTTTAATTGATCGTCAATTTCACCTTCATAAAATCCCAGATTTTGTAAGCGGGTCTGGACGCCGCTGATTTCCTCAATCGGGTCCACGTAGCCGAAATTGATAGCTATCTCTTCCTGTTTTTCGCCCAATAACAAACGTCCGTTGCGAGCTTTAGGCGGGATTGATTCGGTTAAAGTCCCGCTGTCATCTGTCGTTCCGGTGCGGGAACGTCCGTTGACGACCAAAATATAATTTTCGTTGGCCCGAGGTAGTCCTAAATCCATCAAGGTCAGCGTAAAATTCACTTTTTCAGTTTTCAAACAAAAGGTATGACGCATTTCGGTTCCCGCCTGAAATTCCTGAATTTCCAGGTCAGGGATATAAATCCGGTCGCCCTTTTTGATAATGTTATGTTTTTGACGTCGGTCCCGAAGTTCTTGATTTTCAGGATGATTCCAAACCGTTTCCCAGTAAAATCCTTCGTGATTGCAGATACTGATAAAACAGTCTCCTTCTTTAGCGATAATTACTTTTGGCATCTGGTTCCAACTCCTTTATTTCCTTAATTCTTCCATCAGCGTTTTCGACATCCGCTGTTTGAGTCAGAGGTTTTGTCTCTTCTCTATCTAATAAGACAATTCGGGAAAAACATTTCATGTTTGGTCATAGAGTCCGTTTAAATTTCCTTAAAATCGCTGAAAGCGATAAATTTAATAGCGTGGGGTAAAGCGAGAGCGACACCCCACGAATCTATAAAAAAACAATTGGACGCTGTAAGTGTCCAACATTCAAACATTTGTGTTCGTCACTTTCAGCGACTCAATGTTTGTTTTATCTCACGTCGGGATTCACGGACGCTATTAAATTAGTCACCTTCGGCGACAAAAAGGAATAATTTTCTAAATTTAAACAGACTCTAAAATTGAAGAGACACTATGTTTACCTGGTGAATAACCCGTCTGGAGCATTGATTACCCTCCGATAATAACCGTCATTTCGCCTTTAACAATGGTGTTGGGCGGCCCGATAGCTTCAAGGATCGTGTTTCCCAGACGGCAGGCAGGGAGCATATTTATCAAAACCGTAGCCGAGCCGGTAATGACCACTCCCGGACCGTGCGGGGGAACGGGCGAAGGTGTCGCGCAGCTGTGAATATCCGCCCCGGCGCCGGCCGCACTCATAATGGCACTGGACATCGAAGCCAGCGAGGCCGCTTTAGTCGCCTGTTCAGCTGCTAAAGCGGCCGGAGCGGCCAGTGTTCCGGCGGCCGCCAGGGTCGCGGTTTCGGCGGTTTTAATGGCCGTTTGGGCGACTGAATGGGCGGCTTGAAGTGCTCCGGCGGCGGCCAGCGGAATCCCGCGCCAGGCTGGAAGAAAGCCGACTATAACATTCGGGCTTCCCGGCCCAGGCGTTAAAACAGGCGGCAAGGGATGAATCACATTATCGGTAATTCGAGCAGCCGGTCCGGTTGGCATATTTTTTCCTCCTTAATTTCCGAATGTTATTTACTCTCCCAGGAATCTTTATCCAATCTGGGAAAAGTTACCTTACAGGTGCCAGGGTCAATATTTTCGACTTTGGCCAAGCCCTTCTCATCCGTTGTCCCTTCGGCAATGGTCGTCCCGTCCGGTAGAACCACCCGGTAGAGTTCACCCGCTACCGGATTGCCATCATCGTCGAGCAGTTCAATCTCGATCCAGGATTTCTTTTCCTTATTTTGAGCTGATTTTGGGTTGTGCGAAGGTTGTGTATAAGACGCAACCCGGGCTGGCAGGATTTTTCTTCGCTGGGCTTTATAGGTCGGGGCCTCGTTGCCCGGGTCGGCATTATCGGCAATTTCTGCGTCATCCGGGTCGAGCGGGGGAATGATTACTCCTGGAAGAGATGGCAGGGCGGCTCCACCACTATTGAGCAAAACCATGCTGCCATTGATTTGAACTCCGGCCGCATTAACCGTGACAAAATTGCTCCCGACCTTAATGGTTAACC
>JANOEF010000778.1:0-3511 GCA_031413075.1 Acidobacteriota bacterium
CGATTCGATAGCCGTAGTGCATGACCGCTGTGCAAACCTGGACATTCCCTGCCCCCAAGAGCAAGAATTCGACCGCATCGCGCCAATTTGCAATTCCGCCAATCCCTGAAATTGGAAGATTGAATTCGGTATCCCGCGCCAATTCTGAAACCATATTGAGAGCAATCGGTTTGACCGCCGGCCCGCAATATCCGCCATGAGCCGTTTTGCCATTGACATTCGGATACGGAATCATCGTATCAATATCTACTCCGATAACAGAATTTATGGTATTGATTAACGAAACCGCGTCAGCTCTGCCTTTTTGAGCAGCTCGACCGGGCGGTACAATATGAGTAACATTCGGCGTAAGTTTGACGATGACCGGAATATCCGAAACTTCCTTGACCCATTCCGTGACCATACAGGTATATTCGGGGACTTGGCCCATAGCCGCCCCCATTCCGCGTTCACTCATCCCGTGCGGACAGCCGAAATTTAACTCAAAACCATCGCAACCCGTGTCCTGAGTCCGCTTGACGATTTCCTGCCAGGCTTCACGTTTGGATTCGACCATCAAGGACGCAATCAGGGCGTGTTTTGGATATTTCTTCTTGCACTCAGCCATCTCCTTGAGATTGATCTCAAGTGAACGGTCAGTGATCAGTTCGATATTGTTCAAACCAGCCATCCGGGTCGAACCGTAATCAATCGCCGCCAGCCGCGAAGAAACATTGGTAATCGGCTCGCCCAAAGTCTTCCAAACCGCCCCCCCCCAACCCGCGTCAAACGCTCGTTCAACCATCGAACCCATATTGGTTGGCGGGGCAGAGGCCAGCCAAAAGGGATTTGGGGATTTGATACCTGCGAAATTTGTTTCTAAATTTGCCATAATTATTACCAATAAATTTCAACCAAATTTGATTCTGTAATTGCCACATCTTTGGTGATTAACGGAATTTGAAATTCAATTGCAGTTGCTACTATTGCTGCATCAAACGGGTCTTCGTTGAAGTTGTAGCCGACTGATTTTGCAATAATCTCTGTTTCCAGATGTGCAATAGCGAAACCGTTTTTTGATAAAATTTTGCGCGACCATTTTTCAAAACCTTCTTTCAAAACTATCCGCCCACGTTTTTCCAAAAGAGCAACTTCCCAAAAGACAACCGATGGAATATAAATTACAATTTCTGAATTTTCTGCCCTTTGAAATGCCAATAATGATTTTGATGAAAGCGAGGAATACTTTCCGTTAAAATACCAAACTAGCGAATGGGTATCGGTTACAAACATTAAAGTGATTCCTCAGTTCGTTTTAGAGATTTGTTAAAAAGATTAGCAATTTCACGACTTCCACTTACTAAATCTTCATCAATTATTTCGATCGAACCAACCATTGACTCATTGTTCTCAATAATTTCATCATCTAAAATGGTGAGCAACGCACGACGAATTTTGCCAACTTTTATTTTCTCTTTTAAGGTTATTCGACCTTGTGTATCTACAACAACTTCAATAGTTTGAATCATAATGTTCACCTCACAAATAAAATAATATCAGATCGCTTTTTGGATCAACGCTCGTTCAACCATCGAACCCATATTGGTTGGCGGGGCAGAGGCCAGCCAAAAGGGATTTGGGGATTTGAGACCTCAGAAATTTGTTTCTAAATTTGCCATAATTTTTTACCAATAATAAAAACAATCCGAATCGCTTAAAGCCGGGTTAAGGTAGAAATTAGTTATTTCTTTTTCAACAATTCAGTCAATTTGTCATTCAAAATCTCTCCATCATTATTGTCAAAAAACCTATCAATGTAAACAATTTTTCCCTTGCGATCAATAATTACTGAAACCCGGTGGTTATACCCTGACGGATTGTAACTTCCGTATTTCAGGGAAGTTGAGTAGTCACGGTCGTTAGCATAAATGATATTTTGTGTTTTTAGGACTTTTTGCCAATTGCTCAAAATTGAATTGGTTGAACTGGTTATCAGAATTCTCCTTACTTCATCAGTCGGAAGTTTGAAATCCAATTTTTCAATTTGAATTGCACAGGATATTAAATCTTTGGCATTATCTATCGAAAAACTTGAAGTTGACAACAAATTCAAGTTTGCAGTTTTGGGCAACACCCCGCTAAATGCCGCCGGATAAAAAGAAAGTAAAACGACTTTTCCACGCAAATCCGAAAGGTTTTGCTTCTCACTAAATTGAAAATCAGGTGCGATATTGCCAACTTTTAATTCTGTTTGCTGAGATTTAACGGATACTTTTGTGGTGATGCCATTTAACTCCTTCAACTTATTTTCCAGAGGCTTGAGATGCTCGCCCTGTGAACGATAGTTTTTGTCTATCAAAGCAATTGTGTTGGCAGAATCAAGTAAAACGATAGTTGAATCAGCATTTTTTGAATTTGGTTGAGTTACACCAAAAGTATCAAAATATTCGCCTTTTTCATCATAAACCACATTCATTTTCCCGATTATATTTTGCGTACTTCGGGCGGCATTAACTTTGTCTCTCACAACTAAAAATATCTTAGCAGTTGGCGATTTCGGCAATTTCTCGAAAGCGAGTTTTTGGTCGAAATAGTAATAAAAAGATTGAGTTAGCATACTTGCATACTCACAATCTTCGGTCAGCGAGGGAATAAAGACAATGATTGAAGAATCTGATACAAAAGTTTCTTTACTCAGTTTTTCAAGTGGAAACTTTTGCCCGACTTCCAACTGAGTTGCCCGAACTGCAAAACTAAATAAGACCGCGAAAATCAATACACCGAAAATCTTTTTCATAGCTTTACTCATGAGGACTCTTTAACTTCCGGCAAATGTTACTTTTTCCTCAAACAAACTTTGATGAATACCAATCGCCGCTTTCTTGCCCATCTGAGCCGCATCGACCGCTTCCGCTCCTCCATTCACACAATCCCCGCCCGCGAAGATTTTCGGACTAGACGTTTGCATATTTTCGTTGACAGCGACGCGACCTTTTTCATCAAGTTCCAATCCAAGTTGTCGCAAAAACTCGATTTGTTTTTGCTGACCAATAGCTTTAATGACCATATCGCAAGCAATTTCAACTTCTGTACCATCCGCTTTTTTGCATTTCAAACCCGTTACACTTTCGTCACCTAAAATCTCAATCGGAGTGTGTTGCCAAGCAAATTCGATTGCGTCTGATTTAGCTAATTCGATTTCGTAATCATATGCCGGAGCATCTTTTTCGGTGCGGCGATAGACTAAAATCGCTTTTTCGGCCCCGAGCCTTTTGGCTTGGGTAACCGCATCAATCGCCGTGTTGCCGGCACCAATGACGGCAACAGTTTTTCCTGGCGGAAAAGTCTGCCATTCACGGGTTTTAATCGTTTCAATAAAGTGTAAAGCGTCCATCACACCTGACTTTTCTTCGCCCAGAATATTGAGCAGATTTGTTTTACCTAATCCAACCGCCAGAAAAACTAAATCGTGTTTGAATACAAGTTCTTCCAAATTGTTGATTTCAGTATTCAATTTGAAGTCAACTCCTAA
>JANOEF010000779.1:0-5019 GCA_031413075.1 Acidobacteriota bacterium
CCGACGCGTCGGGATAACGACCGAGCCAACGCAGGACAAAGCCAAAAGACCCGCCGCCCGGAGTGATGAAAGCCCCGCAGTCGTGATAATTTTTCCGTTATCCACAAAGCGTTTGTCATAAACGAGTTTGGCGGTTGGGGCAAACTCCTGTAAATCCTTAATCATTCCGTGAAATGTGGTAGCCTCCAAACCGTCAAGTAATCCCGCTTTTGCCAACAAAAATGCGCCGTTGCAAACCGACATCACATATTTCGCGTCTTTGGCGTTTTGCTGAATCCAACGAATAACTTTTTCGTTGACCATTTGTTTGGCAACACCGCGCCCGTTTGGGTCAGGTTTGCTGTATCCGCCGCCCGGAATGACGATGATGTCCGGCTTTGGCTGATTTTCAAACGTATAATTCGGAATAACTTTCATTCCCATATTGGTCGTGACGGCAGCTGCATTTTCTGCAACGGTATAAACTTTGCGTCTGCCGTATGAACCGAGAACTTCATAAGGTCCCGTGTAATCAATGATTTGGACGCCATCAAAAATTAAAATGGCGATATTCATTTTGGCTTTTTCGACCGATTGCGTTTGAGCAAAACTGCTCACCGCAAATAAACTTAAAATTGCGAATATCAGTAACTTTTTCATTGGTATTTCCTCTTTCAATAGACTTTGTTCTCTCTTCACCCGCCAATCAACAGGCGTTCTTTCCCGCTTTTGATTTCGTAAATAAAAAGCCCCCATTTGCCTTCGACTTCTTTGGTGTAGGCGAAAAACTTTTCATCGGGAGAAATGAACGGATTGGTGACAATTTTTCCGTCGGCAACTTTGCGAGCTTTTGTTCCGTCCGCGTTCATCGCGTAAACATTCGCCGAACCTTCGCGTTTTGACATAAAGTAGATGGTTTTTCCGTTTTTAGACCATTGCGGCGTAGCGTCTTCGACCTCGTTATTGGTCAGATTTTTCAGATTCGTGCCGTGTTTATCCATCACAAAAATCTCGGTCGAGTTTTTCATTTGCCCCATTTCTTCTCTCGACAAGTCCCGATAATATTTTTTGGTGACAATCGCTCGTTCAAACAGAATCTTCTTTCCATCAGGCGACCATTTCGGACTCGTGTAACCGTTTTTTTCATCGGTCAAACGAGTTCTATTTGTTCCGTCCACACGGATTATGTAAATGTCGTGAGCAATTCCCGGGCGTTCCTTTCGGGATTGAAAAACGACAAAACCTCCTTTGGGCGAAAAATCGGGGAGATAATCTAAATCTGTGCCTTCAGTCAATTTGCGTTGATTAGAGCCGTCCGCATGCATCACATACAATTGCAATTGACCGTCTCTCTCGGAATAAAAAACAATATTTTTGCCATCCTGCGACCAACGCGGTTGTCCATCTCCGACTTTGCTGTCGGTCAGCTTGTTTAGATTTGAGCCGTCAGCAAAAATTGTGTAAATGGCTGATTTACCGTCTTTGGTTGACTCAAAAACAATCCGTTTGCCATCGGATGACCAATGCGGATTGTGATAGTAAATCGGAGTCGGCTTGGTTTGCGCCTGCGCGTAAATTGCCGAAACTAAAAAAATGAGAACGATAAAAAATGCGTTTTTTGTTTTCATAATTCACTCTTTCTACTTCTTACCTTTCGGCAGAAACTGCTTTGGAAGCGGATTACCGGCGCGTTCTTCATCCCAACTAACCGCCGAAATCCACCACCGAGTTCCATCCCAAAACAATTCAATGCTGTTCACGCCGCGAGTCTTTTCCGTTTTGCCTTCCGTCCAAAATTCATAACTCGAAAAAACGTGCGCGATGTTGCCAAACTTCCTGACAACCCGACCAATTTCTTTTTCGGTAAAACCTTCGTTGACAAAAAATTCGTTTGAACCGTTAACATATTGGGAATGATTCATAATTCCGGCGCGGATTTTGCCGCCCTGTTCGCTCATTGCCACAAAGCGGACATCGGGAATATACAGAGTTTTGTCGCGTGACCATTGGCGTTCCACGCCTTTTGCACCCGAAATCGTTTCGTAAAATGCTTTGATAATGCCGTCAATCGTTGAAACATCTTTCGGGTCGGCTTCGATTTTGGGAATTGTGACCGCTTTCAAATCTCGGTCGCATTGCAACTCTAAAGTGGATGCGCCATTGGCAATGCGCCATCCTGTTTCGGCGCGAACCAAATTAAAAATGTTCGTCCCGCAATGCGAAAATTTATCGCCGACAAAAAAGGTGTAGCGACCCGAAACGATGGCTAAATCTCCCGCAATTCGCGCTTCGGGTGAAGGCATTTTTTCGATAAAATCCGCACCTTTGGCTTCGGAGATCATCTTGGCAAAAGCCTCGCCGGTAAAAAGTCGGGTTTTCGATAAGCCTTTGCCGTCACGCGGCTTGTCAATGGCTATGAGCTGCCCGTCAGCCGCAAAAACTGCCTTGATTTGCTCGGCGTTTTTCGCCTTCATCCCATCGAAAAGCTGATTGACCACCGCAATTGCCGCTTGTTTATCGTCCTGGGCAAAAATTGTCAGCGAACTGGTTAAAAATAAGACGGTTAGGGTTAGAATTTTCTTCATTTTTTCATCTCCAAGATTTTCTCAATATGCTCCATTGTCGCAAAAGTAACACTATGAAACCCGTAAATTCTCGCGGGCCGTAACTTATTTTTCTTCAGCCAATCAGCGAAAAAAGGTATCACGGTCAAGCGGTCTTTCAGCGGAAAATTCGCGTCCCCGTTGAAGTAAAACAGATCGCCCTGATACAGATATTTTTCCTGCGGCAGATAGACGACGATATTTTCTGCGGTGTGCGGATTTGCGCCGACATCAATTAATTCAACAGTTCGTTCGCCGTCGCTGATAACTCGTCTATCGGCGAAAGTTTCAACTTTCATGGTGGGCGCGAAATCTTCGTAAAATTTTTTGTTGCCTGTTGTAGTCAAAATGGTTGAATTTTCGCCCGCAAACGCTCTGATTCCGCCCGCATGGTCGCTGTGATAGTGCGTGGGAACAACATATTTTATCGGTTTTTGGGGAACAGTCTGCTTGATCTTGGCAATAAATTCTTTTGAGAGCGTATCGGGATTTGGCAAGGATTCAACCGCTGTATCATCCAAACTCGTAACCGAAGCAGGGGCTTCAATCGCCACCACAAAATCCTTAAACTCAATAAACAGCGGTTGATAACCGCCCAAACGATAGACCAAATAAACATCTTTGGCGATTTTCTTGACCGTTCCCGCCGGTGTGATAAAACCTTCGAGTTCGGGTGGAACTTGCAATATCGCATCGGCTTCGTTTGAATCCGCCAAAACCTGTTCATACTTCATCGTCCGCCAAATTTTACCATTGAGTTTGATCGAATGATTTGACGGAAACCAACCCAATTTTGGATGTTGACGATAATCCGAAAAAATATACTCCGCCACACTCTCGCCCAAATTGGGAAAATCAAGCGGAAATTGAAACTTGGAAAGGAGATTCGTTTTTTTGTCGAAGTAGAGCAAAATCGGCGTTTTGGCATTGGGCAAAATGACCGAAATTACTTCGTGTTCCGTATTTTCAAACTTTCGCAGCCCCAAATATTTGAGCGATGCGCTATTTGCCAAGACTTCGAGCAACAAAATATGCGGGATTCGCCGAGCCGTTTGCGTGCGCTCAAGCGAAGGAAATCTGACGGGCGTGGCAGACGCACTTTTAGTTATAAAATCGGTAAAAATGTTGCGCTCGGCAGTAAAAATATTCCTGCGCCAACGCATCGTGCCATCGTGCCGCCCCGTCTGATACTCGTAACCCAAACGCATTCCGTCCAAAAAAACCGCGAGTTTTTCCTGGTGCGTGGCGGTTGTTTCTTGGTCGGGGTGATAGCCTTGGACATCGGCGGAACGATGTTCAACGCCTTTCGCGAAAACGTAGATTGATTTAAGTGATTTGATTTTTGCTTCTCCGCCGAGAGTTTGCAGGGCAGAATTTAGGACTCGCAAAGCATCATCGTTTTGTGCATTTGCCAATGAAAATAACGCTAATATGAATCCGCAAATTATGATTAGTTTTTTCATCTAAATAGTTTTAACAAAAGAAGATTTTACCCGCGAAAGGATGCAAAAAGGCGCGAAAATGAAATCTTTTTTTCGCGTGTTCCGCGTCTTTAGCGGGCGAATCTCCTACTTCAACAATCCATCCAACGATTTACCAATCTTTTCGTGCAAATCTTTCGGTGCACCGTAAAAGGCGGAATCGAATTTGCCTTCCTGATTGAAAATCAACATGGTCGGGACGCTGTTGATAACTCCGAAAGGCGCAATTTGAGTTTCCGAAGCCGAGACGAAATTAACCGAAGGATGCAATGCTTGGGTTAATTTTTTAATGTCGGCAATTTCCGAATCCAGAGCCAATGCCAGAACTACGACCTTTTCGCCGTGCGTTTGTTTTACTTCGCTGAGGAATTTCAAAGTGGAACGGCACGGCGCACACCAGGTTGCCCAAAATTCAACCACCACCACTTTTCCGGCTAAATCGTTTGAATTTATTGCTTTTCCCTTGATGTCGGTCAGCGCAAAAATCGGCAAACTGCTGACTTCTTTCGCATTTGTCTCAAAGGTCGGTTGGAGTGTTAAGGCTTCCGCCCGGTTGCCTTCGAGCATTAAATTGACCATCTGCGAAAGGTCAGTTTTGAATCGCGCTTGATTCGATTTGTTCGCCCAAGGTGCATATTTGCCCTCTTTTGCGCCCCAACCGCCAAATTCTTCGGGGCGGGCAAACAGCACGTCGCCCACAAAAACAACCGGATATTTGCGGATGCCGAGTTGTTTTGCCAAATCGGACGTTCCCCAATCTTGACTAACAAATTTTACTTTGCCAGCAAACTCTTGCACGACATCTTTGATCAGCAAACTTGCCGGGTCGGACAGGCTTCAGGTATAGAACCTGTTTGCAATTTAATAGCAACAGTTGGAGATAAAAATTTAAGAAATTAAAAATTTTTTATGCTCGGGCTTTTTCATACATCCCCAGACGATAGTAAATATGTCCC
>JANOEF010000780.1:0-2613 GCA_031413075.1 Acidobacteriota bacterium
GGACGAGCGTTTTGGCAGCACAGTCGCGATTAAAGAAACACTTTTCAGCGGCGCGAATTTTGACAAAGCCTTTGAGCGCGAAGCCCGTCTGTTGAACAATTTACGGCATCCGGCATTGCCCCGGGTGAGCGACCATTTTAGCGATGAAAACGGTCAGTTCATCGTGATGGAGTTCATTGCCGGAGACGATTTATCAGCTCTGATGGAGAAAAAGGATTCCGCTTTTCCGCTCTCCGAAGTTCTCAACTGGGCTGACCAACTACTCGACGCGCTTGACTATCTGCACACCCAGGAGATGCCCGTCATTCACCGCGACATCAAACCTCAAAATCTGAAATTGACTCCGCGCGGACAAATTATATTATTAGATTTTGGATTAGCAAAAGGAAGTCCGACCGATGCCCAGCATCAAACGGCGGCCAAAAGTGTTTTTGGTTACTCGCGTAATTATGCCTCTTTGGAACAAATGCAGGGGACTGGAACCGATCCCCGGAGCGATTTGTATGCTTTAGGCGCCACCCTCTATCATCTTTTGACCGGAGTTCCGCCGGTTGATGCGCTGACCCGTGCCATGCAGGTTTTAAATGGCCAGCCTGATCCGCTCAAACCGGCGCATGAAAACTACCCACAGATTCCGGTTGGGGTTTCCGAAGTTTTGCAAAAAGCTTTGGCTTTGAACGCGGGTTTTCGTCCGACCTCGGCCGTTGCCATGCGGGCTATGTTGGCCGAGAGCGAAACCACCGGGATTGAACCATCCCAATCTGCCATTAAAAAACCGGTGACCAGTCTTTTAACTCAAAACACTGAAGTTCTCGGAAACTCAACCCAGGGTGAAAATGTCAAACAATCGGGCATTCAAACAGCAGTCCTGCCGGCTTCTGTTTTTTCCGAAATCGCAGCACAATCTGCAAATCCCGGAGAAGACTCGATTTTGACGAAAATGGACACGCCGAAGAAGAATATTCAGATTCCGTTTGAGTCCAATGAGTCAACTAAAATTTATCCCGCTGCTAAAACTCAAACCAATGATTCTAAACGCGGAATGGCCGTTGGTGCCACCGCCCTGGGTGGTTTGCTATTGGTCGGTAGTGCCCTCGGCGGGCTTTACTTTTTCAATCCGGGCTCTCTCACCAATTCAAATGTAAGTTCTCAACCGGCTGCCAATCAAACTACGGCAGTTGAATCGGGCAATGTGAATTTAACCAATGTCAATGATTCGGTCATGACCCCGACCCAAAATTCAAATAGCTCCGAACCTTTGCTGATCAAAAAAGATTCCGCTGGTGCAAAAACAAATGACAAAACGGTTGTTCCAAAAAACGATACTCAATCGAAACAAACCGGCCAGGAAACAACCCCCTCCGACCCCAAAAGTGATGGTAAAGTAATAGTTACCGACCAAGAAGGCACTAAAGTATTTGAAAATGGGAAGGTCGTAACCAAAGAAGGTACGACGATTGAACCTGACGGGAAAATCACCAAAAATGGCGTGGTTGTGGTAAACCCGGCTACTCAGAATAATCAACCGCGCCCGTTGCCGCCAAATGTTCGCCCGCCCCTCTTAACCGAAGAACAATTAAGGAACTTGACGCCCCAACAACGCCGCCGACTCAAACAAATTCTTGAAAATCAAAGGCGGCAGGGAAATCTGCCGCCAACCCCGCCAACCAAACAACCTTAACGAGGTTTATTTAATACAAAAGATTTTTATATTTTTTATGATGTTTTGAGTTCCTGCTTGAGCGGGTCAGATGCCCGACAGACCCCGCCTGAACGCAGAACCCAAAACGCCTGCCGATTATTAAAAACCTTAACAAAAAGATTATCAGGGAACCTCAAAAAGAAAGTTTTATGAATGTTCCTGAGTTTTGAATACATTTCTTAAATGGTTGAGCCGAAAGTGATGGGCTGACCGCAAATCCTGAAAAATCAAGTCTCTTCCGATAAACCGGGACAACCGGATTTCGCTAAACGGCGTCTATTAGTTAGAATGTAATTGATACGGTTATCTTGATTTAGTGGAAATAACTAAAAAACTAAGGGAATGCCCGAGTAATTTAGAAGTTCCTTTTTTTTGTAAAAAAGCTGTCGCTGGTTTTATCGAAATTGTAGGTTTCTCGGGTAGTAATTCTTTTCATATTTTTTTCCTTAATATTTTTACCCATTTAAATTTAGATTATCCAATTGTATTTTATTTTTTATGAGCAATTATCGAGTTCTTTTTTTTCTGATTTTTTTAATTCTCTGTTGTCTGAACACTTCTGCTCAGGACGATGAGACGATCAAAGTGGATACTTCGATCGTGCGGCTGAATGTCGGTGTGGTCAACCCTCGCGGCGAATCGGTGACCAATCTCTCCAAAGATGATTTTGCTATTTATGAAGATGGTATCAGACAACCCATTTCTGACTTTAAGCCGACTGTTACTCCGTTCAGCGTGGTTATGATTTTGGATATGTCGGGCTCGACTCTCGGTTTTCGGGAGACAATCCGGCAATCAGCCTTTCGTTTTATAGATGCCCTTTTGCCCGAAGATCGCGTCGCAGTTATCGAATTTTACGATAAAGTTAATCTGCGAAATGATTTCACCACTGATCGAAGAAAAATCATCCA
>JANOEF010000781.1:0-1959 GCA_031413075.1 Acidobacteriota bacterium
ATATCTACGGCAATACTGACGGCATTCTGCAGGTCGGCGAAGACATTAATAACAACAATCGGCTTGATGTTGATTTCTTAAACGAAGGGGTTCGTTACACTGGCTCAAATACGGCTGATTCGGCCGCGATTGCGGCGACGATTGACCATCAATATTATCGGCGCGGCGTTCGTCTGATAAACGGAACGCGGCTTCCGGGAATCTATGATGCCGGCAATCCGCTGAACACCAGAGGCTTTTCGTTCGCATCGGAAAACGCCGTTTATGTCAAGGGAAACTACAACGCGACCGGCATCAGCTCGGTCGGAACGCCGACAGCTTCGACCGGCTATATTCCACAGGACACCTCGGCCCACATTCCCGCCTCGGTTGTTGCAGATGCAGTTGTGGTTCTTTCGAATAGCTGGCTGGATTCACGCAGTTTTCGTTATCCGTTCACTTTAAGCCAAAGAGTTGCGACTGAAACGACCGTGCGGTTTGCGATGCTTGCGGGTGACGCGCGAAGCAGTTACGAAAGCACCCCGAATCAAGGCGGCAGCGACCCTCGGTTGACGGGCGGCGTCCACAATTTTAAACGCTTTCTGGAAAACTGGGGAAGTATCCGGTTGAATTACGCCGGTTCGCTGATCAATCTTTTCAACTCGCACAATAACAGCGGCGCATTTAAGTGCTGTACAAATGTTTATAGTCCGCCAACCCGGAACTGGATCTTCGACACAACCTTTCTTGACCCGACGCGTTTGCCGCCCGGCACACCGTTTTTCCAAAACATTCAACTGACGGGATTCCAACGGGTGAACTAGGGTAAAGCGTAAAAGGTAAAAAGGGTAAAAGGGTAAAAGGGTAAAAATACAATGTCTTGCTCGATTGTAATATTCGAGTAAGACATTTTATTTTAACGTTTGACCCTAAAACCTTTTAGCCTTTACCTTTGCCTGAAGTTGAACTTCAAGCGAGTTCTTTCGTATCATTTTTGTTGGTCAAGTTCCGCGTTTTAATGTAGCATTTATTTGGCCGAATGATTACAGAACTTTCACTCATAAACAGCCGTCTGGACGGGCGCTATGACATCCAGGAACTCCTCGGTCGCGGAAGCTACGCCGAAATCTATGTCGCGCGTGATAGTGTCAGCGCTCCCGGCTCGCTTCACAAACAGGTTGTCGTGAAGGCCCTCAACGTCTTTATGCAAAATGATCTAGACGCAGATCTGGAACGCACGCTCGTCGAAAACTTTCAAAATGAAGCGATTGCGCTCGACCGCGTTCGCCATCCGAACATCATCAGCCGTCTCGGACACGGCACGGCGCGTGATTTGCGCGGAATGGTTTTTCATTATCTCGTCCTCGAATATCTTTCGGGCGGCGATTTGGCCCGCGCAACTCGCGAAAAAACAATAGCCTTTAACAAGTCTTTTGATTATCTCGAACAGGTTTGCGCCGGACTCGCCCACGCGCATCGTTCCGGCGTCATCCACCGCGACATTAAGCCGCAAAATCTGCTGCTGACGGCTAACCGCGAAACTGTTAAGATCGCCGATTTCGGAGTCGCCCGATTTTCTCATTCCGATTCGCCGATCACGCGTGTCGGCACGAACATCTACGCGCCACCGGAACATAGCCCGATGGTCGCGGGCGACGGCAAACATTTTGAGGTGGCAGAACTAACCCCGGCCGCCGATATCTATTCGCTGGCTAAAACCGCATACGTCCTGATCACGGGCGAATCTCCGCGTTTTTTTGCTAATCAGCAGATTACCGAGCTTCCGCTTTCGGCACGTGGGCAGGATTGGGCCACTGAGTTGAAACGGGTTCTGGCTAAAGCGACAAGCCGGGAGCCATCGATGCGTCACCAGAGCGTCGATGAATTCTGGCAGGACCTTGAAGGCGTGCGCCGGATCGCCGATGAATACGAAACCTCCACACACGTTCGTGCAAAATTTCAAACGGCGCCGCAGCCGCA
>JANOEF010000782.1:0-6378 GCA_031413075.1 Acidobacteriota bacterium
GTGATACAGCCACAGCCGCGCCGCCTCGGGTTCGGCCACCAGTTTGCCATCGACCGACACCCGGTCGCCCGCGCCGATGTTCAGCCGAACCATCGGGCAGCAAAAATCTGCGTCCGGCAATCCATTGGACTCTGTTTTCAATCCCAATATCCGAAGCCAGCCGCGCAAACAAAATTCCCCCGGGTCGCAAAACCCGCCACATTTCATTGAACATTTGGTGAAAATGCCCTTCGTCTTTGGCAAAATGAAGGACTGCACTGCTAATCACCACATCAAATGCACCACTGGCAAAAGGCATTTTTTCGACGGTTGAAACGTGAAAATTATCAGTTGGAAAATCGGGAACGATCATTTGGGCGAGTCTGCACATATCTTCAATCGCTTGGTCACTTTGGTCAATGCCGAAAACTTCATAGCCCATTCGCAGAAAATAGACCAGATTTCGTCCACCGCCGCAACCTGCATCGAGGATTCTCGAATCCGGTGCGAACCGATTTTTTTGGATTTGGTCGAAAAGGTAAATATCTATCTGACCAAATAATTCTCTGACATTCATATTATTTCTGTAGTACGACTTACGCCCTTAGACCCCTGGCGTTAAGATAACGATGGTAAGCAATGTTAAGAAAAGAAATTGCCCGGGAATAAACGCGAATAAACGCGAATCTGTTGTTGTTTTAGCCGCGAAATCGGAAAAAATCGGCGGCTGAATTTCCTTAATTTCATGCCGTTGGCCTTAAGAAGTAATTTACCTTGGGCAGTCAAACTCAAAATTGAGTGAGCGCAACATAATTCACGCCTGACAGCGTAACTCTAACTCTAACGATTACGAAGAACAACTCACCGCCACTTTTTTCATGTCCGTTGGCGGAGGCTCGGCAAAGCGTTCCATTGCGGGTTGTTCGTCAAACGGATTTTGCAGCACTTTAAGCAACGTCGCAACCTCTGAATAATCTTTATTTTCAGCTTTTTCAATCGCCAGTTGGGCCAGATAATTCCGCAAAACATATTTCGGATTGACGCTTTTCATCTTCTCGCGACGAGCTAAATCCTCACTATTTTCCGCCTTGAGACGAGCATTATAACTTTTCGCCCAATTGGCAAAACCTATTTCGTCCATAAACATTTTTTGCAAATTATCATTCTGGTCATTTTTCTGAAAATCGCACAAACGGCGAAAGAAAACGGTGTAATCGGTCTGATTACTTTGCAAAATGCCGAGCAATTCGTTAACTAAAGCGACATTTTCCTCCGTATCAATTTGCAAACCGATCTTGGCCAGCATCAAGTTATAATATTCTTCGATAAACTGCGTTTCGTATTCATCCAGGGCCGCCATTCCGGCTTCCGGATCAATCAGCGGAACGAGTGCTTGCGCCAGTCGGGAAAGATTCCACAATGCGACAACGGGCTGTTGATTAAAAGCATAACGGCCCGCCTGGTCGGAATGATTGCAGATAAAACCACTATCAAATTCGTCCAAAAATCCAAACGGCCCGTAATCAATGGTCAAGCCCAAAATTGACATATTATCCGTATTCATAACGCCGTGAGCAAACCCAACCGCTTGCCAATTAGCCAGAAGTTTGGCCGTTCGGGAAACAACTGCTCGCAAAAATTCGAGATATTTATTTTCAGTTCCAAGCAGTTGAGGATAAAATTCCCGAATCACATAATCAGCTAATTGCTGAACTTGTTCGTGTTGCCCGCGATAATAAAAAACTTCAAAAGAACCGAAACGGACGTGAGTTGGCGAAATCCGAGTCAAAACGGCGGCAGTCTCAACCGTTTCGCGATAAACCGGCGCATCACTGCCGACAATGCACAAGGCGCGGGTGGTGGGAATTCCCAGACCAAACATTGCCTCGCTACAGAGATATTCCCGAATCGTCGAACGTAAAACGGCGCGCCCGTCACCCATCCGCGAAAAAGGTGTTTGCCCTGCGCCCTTGAGCTGAACATCGAATCGTTCACCGTTTTTATTCAAAACTTCGCCCAGCAAAATCGCCCGTCCATCGCCAAGCTGCGGCACATAACTGCCGAATTGATGACCGGCGTAAATGGCCGAGATCGGGGTGCTGTCAGCGAAAACGCGGTTGCCGCCAAAATATTCAACAAATTCGGGTTTCTTGATTTCAGCAACGTCTAAACCGATCAGTTCTGCGACATTTTCATTAAAACTTACTAAATATGGGGCGGGCAACGGAGTCGGCTGCACCACCCGGTAAAATTCAGTCGGTAATGTTTGATAGGTGTTATTGAATTTAAGATTTTCTAAAAGTGCCATAATTATAGTTCCACATAGTCAATAGCGTCGCCATGAGTTTTGAGTCCCGCCTTCAGGCGGCTCGCTTGCGCTTCGCTGGCGTTTTTTGCCGAATCAGGGACTCAAAGCAAAACCGTCATAAGCCCCAATGTACAATTAACAATGTACAATGGATAATGAAGAAAACCCCAAAACCCAAGTTAATCAACTATTTGCAAATGTTTGTTTATTTTCAACCTGCCGCATTTTTTTTGCGTAACTGCTTATTATCAGTAATGTATCCTCACACAAACATTCTTTTCTTCGGTAAAAAACCGTAATGCCTCAAACCCGCCCTCGCGTCCGATTCCTGAATCTTTGACCCCGCCGAAAGGGGTTCTGAGGTCGCGCAGAAGCCAGCAGTTGATCCAGACAATACCCGATTCGATTCGGGCCGCCACGCGATGGGCGACACTCAGGTTTTCCGTCCAAATTGTACAAGATAAACCGTAACGAACTGAATTTGCATATTTTAGAACTTCCGTCTCGGTTTCAAACGGTTGAATCGTGACCACCGGGCCGAATATCTCTTCTTGATTTGTTCGGCAATCGGAGGCTAGATTTTCGATGATGGTCGGTTGAATAAAATATCCGTTTAAGCCTTCAATTTTAACCGAATTTCCGCCGCATAAAATCGTTCCGCCTTCGGTTTTGGCGAGTTTGATATAAGATAAAATTTTCTCAAAATGCTGACTCGATACGATGGCACCGATGTTGGTTTCCGGGTCTTTTGGATCGCCGATCTTTAATTGTTTGGTGCGCTCGACAAAATCATTTTTGAATTTTTGGTAGATTGACTTTTCGACAAAGATCCGTGAACCGCAGAGGCAAATCTCACCTTGATTTGAGAACGAAGAAAGCACAGTGGTATCGAGCATTTCCTCATAATTGCAGTCGGCAAATATGATATTCGGATTTTTCCCACCTAATTCTAAAGATAGTTTTTTGAACATCGGAGCGGTTTCACGGGCGATCCATTCGCCGGTTGCCGTTCCGCCGGTGAATGAAATTGCTTTGATTTCGGGATGTTTGACGATTGCCGCGCCGGTTTTTGGCCCGAGTCCGTGAACGATATTTAAGACTCCGCCCGGCAACCCGGCTTCGATGCAGAGTTGTGAAAGCAAATAGGCGGTCATCGGGGTGACTTCCGAAGGTTTGGCGACCACACAACAACCCGACGCAATCGCAGGTGCGATCTTCCAGGTGAATAGATAGAGCGGTAAATTCCATGGCGAAATGCAGCCAACCACGCCAATCGGCTGACGCAGAGTGTAATTGATAGCTTGACCTGTAGTTTCGTATGATTCGTTTGAGAGGTGCATTTGCGCCGTCGCATAAAATCGAAAATTAGCGGCGGCTCGCGGAATGTCAACCCGTTTGGCCAACGAAACGGGTTTGCCGTTATCAACACTTTCGGCGTCGGCGAGGAGGTCTAAATCCCTCTCAATTAAGCTCACCAGCCGCATCAAGATTTCAAAACGCTGATCGGGTGTAGTTTTCGACCAAATCGGAAATGCACTTTTAGCAGCTTCAACCGCGAGTTCGACATCCCGTTCGTCCGAATCGGGAATCAACGAATAAACTTCACCACGCGCAGGATTAAAATTGTCGAGATATTTGCCTGAAATTGGGGCAACTAATTTTCCGTCAATGTAATTTTCGATATTAGTCATTTATTTAATCTTGCCATATTTACGCAAAATAGTCAGCGTTTTATCAATCGGCAAGGCTTCAATGGTTCGTCCATCGCGACCGTTGACGGTGGTTGCCCGAAAAAGAGAATTGAGAATTGCTTCTTCGGTAGCTTCGATAGTCGCTAAAAAAAGAGGCGACATCGCATCGTTTGAAAGAAGCGTCAGGTTTCGGGTAAATTGCCCGCTTTCGAGTGGTTTAATTCGAAGTTCGGGAGCAGTCGAAAAAGCTATCGCATAATCGCCGCTGCCGTTGGTCATAGCAGAACCGGTGCGCGCCAGTCCTGACATTGAACGCATCGCCATGCGCTTTAATTGACGGGCTTCAACCGGCGCATCTGTTGCAATGACAATAATTATCGAGCCGTCTGCCCAATTATTTAAGTCCGTTGGATTTCGTGAAACGCTTTTTGGTTGGTTTTCGATTTGGTCCTTCAAATAGTATTTGCCGAGTTCGACCCCGACCGGCGCACCGTCAATCGTCAGGACTCCGCCGAAATTTGATTGAACCAAAACTCCGACCGTGTAACCGCCAAGCGAGGCGGGAAGTTTGCGCGAAGCCGTTCCGATTCCGCCTTTGAAACCAAAGGCGACGGTTCCGGTTCCCGCACCGACTGAGCCTTCTTCGACAATTGTTTGAGCGTTTTTGATGGCGTTAAAAACTTCCGTTTGGGTCAGGTGACGACCGCGAATATCGTTCAGGAATCCGTCATTGGTTTCGGCTACCAGAGGATTGATTGATTGGACTGACTCATTTCCCGGTAAGGCAAGCATATAGTCAATCAAATAATCGCCAACTCGTGGAACCGCGAGAGTCGAGGTCAGCAGAATCGGCGTTTCGAGTTCACCGAGCTCACTGACCTGGGTTGAACCCATCAGTTTCCCAAAGCCGTTTCCGACAAAAACTGCAGCGGGAACTTTTTCGCGAAATAAATTGCCGTCGTGGGGCAAAATTGCCGTGACGCCGGTCCGAACGTTTTCGCCGCGAATAATAGTCGAATTTCCAACCAACACTCCCTCAACATCCGTAATTGAATTAAATTTCCCGACAGGTAAAACTCCGATTTTTAAGCCTGTTTCGCGGACTCGCGGTCTGGTTTCGCTGTGTTTCATATCTTGTCCAAAAGCTGAAGCGGCAGTAATTGTAAACAAAAAGAAAAGAGCCGTTTTGAAAAACATAGTGCGGCTATTTTACTTGGATTTGAATAACTTTTGAATTTGAAAAAGTAAATTATAAAGAAAAAAAGAACGGACGTCTCCAAAGCGGATTATGGAAGGAGTATTGCGCTAATTCTTAACAAGAAAAAAGGGATGCAGAATAATTCTGCATCCCTCAGATAAACGGGTGAATCCAGGCCCGGGATTACCAGATTTGGCAGGGTTTCGGGCGAACCATTTTCTGTCCGACTTGACAACCCCAGGTATCTGCAAATTCTTTAAGGTTAGAAGTCGGGCCGTTAACTCGATAACGGGCATTGGAATGCGTGTCAGTTTTAACCTGATTGATTTCAAATTCGGGCGTGCCTTTGGTTGCCCAAACCTGAGCCCAGCCTAGGAAAAATCGCTGTTCGGCGGTGAATCCCTCGATTTTTTCGGGACGTGGTTTGCCCTCCATGGATTTTTGAAAAGCGGTGTAGGCGGCGGCTAATCCGCCCAGATCTCCGATATTTTCGCCAAGGGTAAATTTACCATTGATAAAGACACCGGGTTGAACCTCGTAACCGTTAAACTGTTCGACTACGCAATTGGCGCGTTCGTCAAATTTTTTGCGGTCGTCCGGAGTCCACCACATTTTTAAGTTTCCTTCGGAATCAAATCTACTTCCCTGATCATCAAAACCGTGTGAAACTTCGTGTCCGATGACGGCCACAATAGCACCGTAGTTGATGGCATCGTCGGCCTCAAAATTAAAGAACGGCGGCTGCAAAATACCGGCCGGAAAAGTAATCGTATTCTGTTGCGGGCTATAACTGGCGTTGACGGTTGGAGCGGTAAAGCCCCAACGGCGTTTGTCAACTTCTTTGCCAAGATCCTGCAAATTACGAGACGTCAAAAATCTGGCGGCGCGCAAGCCATTATCAAAAAATGATTTACGGTCTATCATCAGTCCGTCGTAACCACGCAGAACATCAGGCGACCCGATCTTACGTTTGAAAGTACCGAGCTTGATCAAGGCTTGCTTTTTAGTTTCGGCGCTCATCCATTCCAAACCGTTGATTCGGATCCGGAACGCCTCGACCAGATTATCAATCATCTCATTCATCCGTTTCTTTGCTTCGGGCTTAAAAGTCTTCTTGATATATTCCTGCCCAAGCGATTCGCCGACCGTTCCGTCAACCACCCCGACGCATCGCTTCCAACGCGGCTGCTGTTCCTTGGTTC
>JANOEF010000783.1:0-6138 GCA_031413075.1 Acidobacteriota bacterium
GTTGGACACTTACAGCGTCCAATTGTTTTTTTATAGATTCGTGGGGTGTCGCTCACGCTTTACCCCACGCTATTAAATTTATCGCTTTCAGCGATTTTAAGGAAAATTTAAACGGACTCTTAATTGCAAACAGGTTCTATACCGCGATTGGAATCAACCTGAACTAAGCAGGTCTGCAAATGTTTTGAGACAAATTGAAAATCAAGAAAAGTTGGCAAATAGTTGAGTCACGTTGGTTTTTGGGTTTTCTTCATTATCCATTGTCCATTGCTACTTGTGCATTGGTGCTTAATTCCCTCCAAAAACCAACCAACCTCCAATTGATTGATGACCGAGCGCAGTTTAAATCTCGCAAACTGCGGAAAGGAAAATAGTTTAGCTGGGAGCGCAGACTGCTAGTCTGCCCGCCTTCGTGCGAAGCCTCGAAGGCGGAGTTGTCGGATTAAAATTTAACTTGATTTCCACTTTAGCAGTTACCGTTCATCGCTTCGCTGGAACGGTGCAGACTAGCAGTCTGCGCTCCTTTTATAACTACAATTTTGTAAGTAAAGAAAATATTTATTACGAAATTGTATGATTAGCAGAGTCTCAATTACTGTTTGTTTTTCGCAGTAAAATGACTTTAACTAAAAACTAATTCATAATCAGCTACAATTTTGTAAGATATGACTGTTTCCCCCTTTTTATAAGAATGCGCTTAAACCATTGTGTTACAGGATTTTGTGCCGCCTAACTTCTCTGGCACGGTCATTGCAAAAGAAATAGTGTCCTTATTTTGAAAAAAGATTATTGGCGTTTAGAGTTTTTGCAGTAGCAATTACAAAGTCTTGAAGGGAGGCGATAAATTCTAAATGTCAATTTTCTTTTTTCTTTTAAAACAACCTCATCATTTAGTTTCGCAGTCTTTAGATAAAAAAGCTAAAATCTAACTAATGGTTAAAACTCTCTATTTTGAGGTGGAAGATTCATTTCATAAATCGCGCCTCGACGATTATTTGTTCAATCAAATACCGCATTTGAGCCGGATGTATCTGCGCTATCTGATTGCTGAGGGCAAGTGTGAGGTCAATGGAGAACTGCAGAACACCGGCTACCGGCTCTCGAAAAATGATTTTATTGAGATCGAAGCCAATTTGAGTCCCGAAACTTCGAGTCATCCGGAAAAGATTCCGCTCGACATCGTTTTCGAAGATCCGGAGCTCATCGTGATCAACAAAGCGGCGGGAATGTTGGCGCATCCGACCAAAGGGGTTCGGGACGGAACCTTGCTCAATGCACTCACTTTCTACTTAAATTTCAACGCCGACGGCGTACGGAAAACCGATAGATTTATTCGGGTCGGGCTGGCGCATCGTTTGGATAAACAGACTTCGGGACTGATGGTGATCGGTAAAAATGCGCGCTCGCATCGAATTTTATGCAGTCATTTTCAGCGCAAACTGGTTGAAAAAAAATATTATGCGGTGGTCGAAGGCCTGCTCAAGGATGATTTCGGCACCATTACCGCTCCGATCGCCCGCAATGGCGAAGGACGATTCTGGCATATTTCCGAAGAGGGCAGATTTGCCGAAAGTAATTTTTGGGTGATCGAGCGCAAGACCGATTCGACAATTTTAGAACTTGAACCCGTGACCGGCCGCACTAACCAATTACGTCTGCATTGCGCTCATCTGGGACACCCGATAATCGGCGATGAAATTTACCGGGGACGCAAATTTTCGCGGCTCTGTCTGCACGCCTATAAACTCAATTTTTGGCATCCGAACGGGGAAAAAAAGATGGAATTTGTGACGGATTTGCCGGTAGAGATGGAGTAGCAGTGAGCAGTGAGCAGTGAGCAGTGAGCAGTGAGCGGTGAGCAGTGAGCAGTGAGCAGTGAGCAGTGAGCAGTTGCAGTTGCAGTTGCAGTTGCAGTTGTAGTTTTCAGTTTCAGTTGCAGTTTTGCTTTAATTTAATAGTGCCATTCAAATCAACAATTTAACGTATTTACCGCTTACCGCTTACCGCTTACCGCTCACTGCCCCTGCCATCCGTGTTCGCCGATCAATGGGACAAAGGCGCAGCCGCCAAAGTCTTCCGTCTTAAAGCCTTTTTCGGTTCGGGTAACGCGGATCAGCCGTTGAGATTGTTGGTCCTGACCGAGCGGAATAACGAGTTTTCCACCCATTTTTAGTTGTCCGAGTAGAGGTTCCGGCATCGACGGACCGCCCGCCGCGACGATGATGGCATCAAAAGGGGCGTAAATTTCCCAGCCAAGGGTGCCGTCGGCACAACGCAGGACGACGTTGTGAAAACCGAGCTCCAACAACCGGCTTTGCGCTTCGGCGGCAAGTTGCGGGATTCGTTCAACGGCATAAACCGAACGGGCGAGTTTGGCGAGAATTGCGGTCTGATAGCCGGAACCCGCCCCGATTTCCAAAACTCTGGCGGTTGGTGCCAGTTCAAGCAGTTCCGTCATTTTGGCCACAATGAAGGGTTGGGAAATAGTTTGATTTCCGGCGATTGGGAGGGCGTTATCGGCGTAGGCCTGGGTTTTGAGAGCCGTCGGCAAAAACATATGCCGCGGAACAACGCCCATCACACGCAAAACTTTTTCGTCATTGATTTTGTAATGTTCCCGCAAACGCCTGATCATTCGTTCGCGCAGAATCTCGTATTCGTCCATTATTTGATTTCGGATTTCGGATTTCGGATTTTGGATCTCGTCCAAAGTCTGCAAATCTGAATCGTTTTTAACCTCCTTATAAGTAGTTCACTAAGCACCAATGCACAATTTACAATGGACAATGGACAATAAATAAAACCCAAAAACCAACGTTAATCAGCTATTTGCCAACTTTTCTTGATTTTTCAAAAGGTCGCAGAACTTTTGCTGACTTACTTAAGTGTGTTCATTACGCCGTTACGAGCGTAGCGGGCTTCTGCATTATCTCACGAATTGTTTGCCTACCTGCATAATTATCTTTTTCTCAAACTCATTCCGGCAGATTCATTTGTTTCAGCAAATCCTTGTCCCTCGGATCCTCGCGGAGAGATTTTAGCGTCGCGTGTCGTCGTAATAATTGCGCCTGCCTTCAGGGCATCGTTTCATAAGAATATTTATCGAAAATCAGTGATCATGATCGCATTGGAAACAAAATCGCCGCGAACGATAGCGATTCTTTTTCCATCGCGGGAGTATCTGGCATTAATCACAGATGGATTTTCCAAATTCGTGATTTGCTTCGCCTCGCTGCCGTCAATCGGTTGGAGCCACAGGCTTCGTGATTCGCCCGCCTGCACCGCGAAGACTATCCCGCGATCATCCGGTGTCCAGCTCAGCCCGGATTCCGAATCTACCCCAGGAGGAACTTTTATGGTCTTGAGCGGATCGCCTCCCTCTGCCGGAACTATCGCCAGGGAACCGTCGAGGAGAACGCAGGCGAATTTTGTCCCGTCATTGGAGTAGCGCGGGCTCAACGCCTCGAAAGATTCCGATAGAATTTCGGTTTCACCGCCCTCAAGCGGCACGCGGACTATTCTGGTTCGTCCGTTGACATACGCGTGATGAATGACCCACTTGCCATCCGGAGAAATATGCGGAGTCACCGAGTTGTTGTATTTTGTGAGCATCACCGGATTCCCGCCGCCGCTGTTGATGCGCACCAATTGTCCGCCATTCTGCGAGGTCGTATAAACGATGAATTTCCCGTCGGGCGAGACCGTTGGATCAAGCTTAAAGATCTTGTCGCCGGTCAACTGTCGTGGCTCGCTGCCGTCGGCGTTCATCATCCAGATCTCGGCACTGCCGCTCTGATCCGAGGCATAGACGATCCGTCCGTCCGGGGTCCAGGCAAATCCCCAAGCATTGCCGGTTGCGGGCATAACCGGTTTTGCATTTTCGGTTTTGAGGTCGGGCGAGACCCATACCGCGGAACGTGTGTAACTCTCACCCGTTACGATCGATTTGCCGTCCGCGGTGATCGAAGCATTGAAGTATCCGTTGAGGTTATTGGTCAGTCTCCGATATTCACCCGAAGGATAAGCCAGTTCCCAGATTTGCCCGTCTTGGAACGAATTATCCGCAACACAGACGATCAGCGAATTGCCGCTCGGATGCCAGACGAGCTGATCGATGCTTTCCCACCTTTTTGAACCAAATTCAGATACGCTTCCGTCTTCGATCGAGATCAGCACAACGTAGAAATTGGGTGCCGGCGCCAGCGAATCGTCATTGAAACCGGTGGCAAGAAACTTGCCGTCCGGAGACCAAACCGCCGCTGAAACAAAGGCTGTCGCACCCGTCGTTGTCGCCAAACTCCGTTCATTCGTTCCATCGGCGTTAGCAACAAAAACCCGACTTGTCTTCAGAGTTTGAGATCGATCCATTCTCAGAAACGAAATTCGTTTGCCGTCCGTTGAAAACTGCAAAGCGTTTGCATTTGAAAGGAACTTAACCGGCGTTCCGCCAAGCGTCGGAACACGAAAGATCGTCGGAGATTCGGTTGAGGCATTTTTTGCATTGAAATAAACAAAATTCCCATCCGGCGAAAACGTCATCTTTCCGAAAGATTCAAACTCACCCGGTTTAACAACATTAACAGCGCTCCCGGTTTCAATCTGCTTGATCCAAAGCGACTGCTTTCCACCTTCAAGTTTGGTGAAAACGAGGAATTTACCGTCGGGTGAGATAATGGGGTTGCCGGAACGCCCGTCGCCCGTCAATCGCTGCGTTTTCATCTCCGGACTCGTCCGCGTTGGTTCAACTTTTGGTTTTTCGAGAAAGCGATACAATCCGTAACCAAAACCCGCCAGAACGATCGCCGCGAACGCCAAGATTGCCGCCGTGCCAAATTTATTCTGTTTGATCGCTGAGGTTACCGCCTGCGTTCCCGAAAGGGTCATTTGTCCCGCACCGGTATCGGATGCCCCCGGCAATGCCACCGTAGCGATATTCTCCGAATCTGAAAGGCGGTTGGACACAGGAGATTGCGAGCGGTTGAGTTCAAGGTCGAGCTCGATCTTTTTGTTTAAGCGGCGGAGATCGATCAGCAGATCCTTGACCGTCTGATACCGTTCGTCAGGATCTTTTTCGAGCGTTTTGGCGACTATCTCTTCCAGTCGCTCGGGGATGTTCGTGACGAGTTTTCCGAGCGGAACGGGATGCCCTTTGACAATTTCGGCGATCAGATCGGCAATGGTTTCGCCTGAAAACGGAGCTTTCCCTGCCAACATTTCATACAACACACAACCGAGACTCCAGATATCGGAACGCTCATCAGTCGCTTTGCCGCGAGTTTGTTCCGGCGGCATATATTGAACGGTTCCCATGATCATCCCCGGCGCGGTTTTGACCTGGGCGCGGGTTTCGCCCTCGGTGTCGAGCTGCTCATTTTGCTTTTCGACCAATTTCGCGAGACCGAAATCAAGAACTTTAACCAACCCGTCGGGGCGCACCATAATATTTTCCGGCTTAATATCACGATGGATGATTCCTGCCTGATGTGCGGCGGCAAGAGCCTCGGCAACTTGAACGGCAATTTTGAGAACCCGGCTGAGTGGAATAGATTCGCGTTTGTTCAGACTCTCCCGCAAAGTTTCGCCCTCAATAAATTCGGTGGCGATGTAATGCGAATCTTCAAAACTGTCAATCCCGTAAACTGTCAGAATGTTCGGATGATTGAGTGCCGAAGTCGCTTGGGCCTCCTGAATGAATCGATTCAGTTTTTCAGAATCGCCGCTCAATTCTTCGTTCAAAAACTTAATCGCCACTTTTCGATTCAGTTTGGTATCCTGAGCCAGAAAGACTTCGCCCATTCCGCCCTTTCCAATCGCGGAGATGACCTTGTATTGATTGATAATCGTGTCTTTTTCGATATTCATTTTAGTTTTTTAATGTGTTCATTATTCAATCTTTGCGGAGAAAGAACAAAATAATTATTGTCTGTCTCATTTTTAAACCTCTCGGATTCGATGGGCTTAAAACTCGGATTGTTTATTCACTTACAATAATTTGACATATTTTCTTAGTCGCCAAACCAATCCGCCAAACATTTTGCTTCGCCGTCTATGGTGAAACCATAGGAATCTGATAATTGTTAAACCCGTCGTTGAAAGCGACGAACATTTTCGCTTTGTCAGACATTGAGAATCCGCAAC
>JANOEF010000784.1:0-11230 GCA_031413075.1 Acidobacteriota bacterium
GCCGTAGCTTTTTGAAACATGGAGGATTCTCGCGCCGGTTTTGCCACATACATCGCAGTTTATCTGATCATTTTTAGTTTTCATATTCTTCAAATTCTTGGCGATAAACTGTAATTATCACGAGTTTATCAGTTAGGCTAAGTTTCACCACAACAATTATATCTGATTCGTCAAGGGTTTTTCCGCCAACTAAATATTTCCATTCGTCTGAATTTTCATCTTTTTGTCTTTCAAAAATTTTGCCTATCAAAAGCGCATTTTCGATATCAAAGATAGAAAGATCATCATTTTCCAGCTCTTCTTTTTGTAGTCGCTTTCTATTCGAATCTATTTTTATAGTAAAGTAAATACAGTTCGTCACAAATTTATGTCACCGATGAAACATATTGAGATAATCGCCTTTGACGCCGATGATACGCTTTGGCATAACGAATCTTTGTTTACCCTGACACAGGATAAATACAAAAATCTGCTGGCCAAATATCACGATGCAGAGTGGATCGAAGCCAGACTTTTTGACACGGAAACGCGAAATATTCAGCATTTTGGCTATGGGGTCAAAGGTTTTACGCTTTCGATGATCGAAACGGCGATCGAACTCTCTGAGGGCCGCATTTCCGGTCAGGAGATCAACCAAATTATTGAGTTTGCAAAAGAGATGCTCAAATCACCGATCGAGCTTTTGGCCGGAGTCGAGAAAACCATTGAAAAACTTTCGACGACTCACGATTTAATGATTATCACCAAAGGCGATTTATTTGATCAGGAAACCAAAATTGCGCGGTCAGGTTTGGCGGATTATTTCAGCAAAATCGAAATCGTCAAAGAAAAAGATGACGCGGTTTATCAAAAGATTTTGACTAAACACCAAATCGAAAAAGAAAAGTTCGTCATGGTCGGAAATGCCCTCAAATCCGATATTTTGCCGGTTCTCAGAATCGGTGCGAGTGCCGTCCATATTCCATATCACACGACCTGGGCTCGCGAAATTGTCGGGGAAACTGAATTGAAAAACTACAATGTCCTGCAACTCAAACAAATAACAGACTTACCTGATTTATTCTGATACCAGAGCTCAAAGCCTTTACTCCATTTGCCAAAGAAAATAATTTAATACATTAGAAGATTTCATATTTTCTGACTTGCATTGTAATTGTATCTAATAAGTGGGTGTGCTAGTCTGTATTCAGAGTTAAGAATATAACGATTTAGTTATATTAAAGATTTATGAAAAAGCAAAAAGAAAAAGTCGTTGATATGGCTTAAGAGTTTTTGAAGGAGGTAAATATGAATTTAATAAAAAAAATCGTGATCATCACCTGGGTTTTGCTTGGTTTAATGTTGATTACGCCGCGTGATGTGACCGGCGACAACAAAGAACTTAGCCCAAAAGAGCTTTTCAAACAGAATTGTCGGGTCTGTCACGAAAAAGATTCACCAAACGGAGAATATTCACCGATGAGTTTAACTCAGGATCAGTGGAAAAACTTTTTCAAGAATAAAATGTCAGAAAAGCATAAAGACGTAATTTTGAAGAGTGAAAACAAAAAATTACTTGAATTTGTAACCGCAAAAAGTATGGAAACCATCAAGAAATACTGCGTTGACCATGCGGCGGATTCTGAACAACCGCAAACCTGCAGTGAATAGCAAAAATTAATAATTTTAGGTATATGAGCAACTAAATGCCATGAAAAGGAGGAGTTATGAGAAAGATATTGAATAGTATATGCATCGCAATCGTAATCGTTATCTCGACACCGATGGTCTGGGGGCAAACCATCGGAACTCCCGTTCCGGAACAATCAAGTCAGGATGTAATCCGGATCGAGATAGACAAACTGAAACAATTAGTAAAATCACTGGAAGAGAGACTGGCAGCCCAGGAAACTAAAAAAGTAGAAACGGCCGCAGTCGCACCAACCGGGGATCCAAAACAAACGGACGACAAAATAAAAGAACTGGATCGTCGGGTCACAAAAACCGAACGTGATACTTCGCTCCAGCGCGTCAGAATCGGCGGCGATTACCGGTTTGAAGCCCATTCGATCCGTTCAACAATTCCGGCGCACTATGACGGAATGAGACTGCAAAATCTATTGGTCAAAACAATGTTTGCCATGAACACTCTGGGCCGTCCGCCGATGAGTGTCGGAGAAATCAACCAGACAGTTGCCAGTAATTACAGCAACTATCAGTATTTCACCTCAAACTTAACCTTTAACCAACTCAAACAATCAATGGCTAGTTTCCCGGCTCCAATGCAGCAGCAATTGATGGGAATGCTGATGCCGGAAACATATGTTCCCGAAACAAAAGCAAACAATAAAATTCTTTACACAAATCGCTTTCGATTACGATTAGATACTGATGTCACGGAAAATATGCATTTTTCAGCCCGGCTCAGTATGTATAAGGTGTTCGGCGATTCAACCGGCGTTCAGGTCTTTAACGGACAGCCGACCTCAATGAATGTTGACGGAACCACGGCCGGCGTTCCCAATTCAGATCAGCTTCGGGTTGAGCGGGCGTACTTTTCATGGAACAAGATCGGCGGCTCGAAGTTTTTCTTATCGATCGGCCGTCGCCCGTCCACCAGTGGCCCGCCGCTTCAATTTCGTGAAGATGAACCACGCGGCGGAACTCCCTCCGGTGCTTTGATTGATTATCAATTCGACGGCATCACGTTTGGTTATAATCTCACCGACAAGACAATTTTTAGAATTTGTTACGGACTCGGATATGAATCGGGATTTGGCAACGGCGATTTAATCAAAATGCCGCAAGACCGTTTGAAAGACGTTCATTTTCTCGGCGGAAATCTCGACCTTTGGAGTACCGAAAACATGCTCATTCAGGCGACTGTCGCCCGCGCTTTTGATGTTACGGACGGGTTTAATGGTCTGGTGGTGATGCCGAATAATCCGCTGACCGGCGAAACCGTCGGGGCTCCGGTGGTTATGCGATTTACACCGTCAACCAATCTCGGTTCGATCAATTTAGCCGGATTAACCGTTTCCAGAAAAATTAATCATTTAGACTTTTTTGGCAGTATCAACTATGTCGGGCTCCAGCCAAACGGATTAACAACCCCATTTGGCGGAATGATGTCAGACCCGTTTGAAACTCCGCAAAACCGCCATGGCGCAATGATTTATGCCGGTATGCGGTATGGTTTTGGCGAGGATGATCGAACAAAAATAGGCTTCGAGTTTAATCACGGAACAAAATACTGGTTTAATTTTGCTCAGGCCGAAGACGACATCATTGCTCCGAAAACGAATACCCGAGGCGAGGTTTTTGAAACTTATCTGACGCATCGCATTAACAATCGTTTTATCATCAAAGGCGATTATATTTATTACAACTATCGTTATTCCGGCTCGGGATGGCATCTCGGCGCCCCGAAATCATTGACCGGAACTCCGATACTTGGTTTCCCGACTTACAAAGACGCACAGATGTTCAGTCTGAGCACCATTGTCCGGTTCTAGAGGAGGCGTTATGAACACGTTTCGGCTGATAGCAATTACATTACTTTTCGGAATTACAGCGTTCGTGGTTTTATATACAACTGAGGCGCAGGAAAAAACCTATTCGCACAATGAATATTTTCAACATTACGAAGGAACAAAAACCTGTTTGCAGTGCCATCAAAAGGACGCCGAAGACTTTTTCCACTCACAGCACTATCAGTGGAAAGGGGAAACACCAAAGCTTGTCAATGCCCACGGCAAAAAACTCGGCAAGCTAAATACCTTCAATGATTTTTGCACGGCCCCGGTCGGTAACTGGATCGGGTTGGTCAAAAATTCACGCGGCGATGTGCTGAGCCGCGGTTGTTCTGCCTGTCACGCCGGTAATGGTTTAATGCCCTCTGAAACAATGAGTCCACAGCAATTGGAAAATATTGACTGTTTGATTTGTCATGCCAGCGGTTATCGTCGGGATTTATACCCGGATCAAAAAGGCGGCTACGAATGGAAACCCATTCTCTGGAAAAATCAGGAAGGTTTGGATTCGGTTTCAAAACGAATTTCAAAACCGACCCGGGTGATGTGTTTGCGGTGTCACAGCGCGTCGGGCGGAGGTCCCAATTTCAAACGCGGTGATATCGAATACACCTTGGTTACACCGACCCGCGACCACGATGTTCATATGGCAGCCGAAGGCAAAAATATGCAATGTGTTTCGTGTCACGCCGGAGAAAATCACCGTGTTTTGGGACGGGGAACCGATCTCGCTGCCAGTGATACACCAAATAAAACTTTGACTTGCGACAGTGCTGCCTGTCATTCATCGCCGTCACATAAAAATCCGGTCTTAAATAAACATTCGGGAAGCATAAATTGTACGGTTTGTCATATTCCGAAATTTGCGCGCCAGGAGCCGACGGATATGGTGCGTGACTGGTCCAGGCCTTTTTACAATGCCGAGGCTGATAAATATTCGGCAACCATAACTTTACAAAAGGATGTGACGCCGGTTTATGCCTGGTTTAACGGATTTACCAGAGCACAGCTTCCGGGTGAACCCGCCAATTTGCTGCCTGACGGTTCGGTCGGAATTATGACCCCGGAAGGGACGCGCAATGACCCGAACGCGAAGATCTACGCTTTCAAACTGCACCGCGGAAAGCTTCCGCGGCTGGCGGAAAAGAGCTGGTTGATTCCGATCACGGTCGAACATTTCTTTGCCAACGGACAGATCGATCCGGCCGTGCAAAGTGCGGCCAAGGAAGTTTATGGATTGAGCAATGTCAAATATGATTGGGTTGAAACTACCCGCTATATGGGGATCTTTCATGGAGTTCAGCCCAAAAGCCAGGCTCTCAAATGCATGGATTGTCACGGTCCGAAAGGCGTTATGGACTGGAATGCGTTAGGTTACAAGGGTAATCCTATGACAGTCAAACCTCCGTCACGGACAAAATAAGGGCAGAGTGATAAAAAAAGAAGGTGGCTACCCGGGTGGGAGTAACCTTCTTTTTTTATCTTCAGTCGATAAATTCTAACTGTTATTCCAAAAAATTATGGGAGTCGTTTTATCCGAGCCGGATTAATTTTGAAAAACAGTTGGTCGCCGATGCGTGAAACCTCTCCTGAGATTTCGATCGGTTCAGCCACAAAGTCAAGAATGTCACTATTGACCGGCTCGCCCTGTTCTGACAAAAGCCATAGCTCCGACACCTTACCGCCAGTATCTTTGACAATAAAGAGCGGCGGAATCCCTCCGCGTAAGCAAGCAACTGCACATTCCCGATGAGGTTTTGAGTTTCCCGGATTCATGACACCTAAATAGCATTTTGAATCAACAATCTCGCCCTGAAGCGTAAAAGTTCCTAAAGATTCGGGCTTTTCTTCAATTGCCGCAACAGTTTGAGTAACTTTCTCGACCGAATTTCCAACAACCTCGATCATTTGCAAATCATCACGGTAAATGAGCGTCCCTTTGAGGCTAACTTTCTGTCCGTCCAAAGATTTTATCTCGTCACCGACCCCGTGTTTGCCCTCAGCAACCAGCGGCAAACGTGAAAACGTCGGAAGCTCTCCGCTTTTTTGCGAATTTTCAATCAATAAAAACGGGATCGGTTTGGCCTGAATCGTGCCGGTAAAATCTTTGACCGTTCCGAATTCGAAAACGCTTTTCGCAAATGGTTTTTGCCCCAGCCAGAAAATTATTACCAAACCGATGGCTGCCGTGAACACCAATCCGACAAAAGTTTTGACAACTCTGGCTAAACTTTTCGACATTTTCGGTGAATAACCAATATAAAAGTTTTCATTCATCGCTCATCCCTCATTCCTGATCTGTGCGGGTTCAGCTCTCGTCCCCGCCCGGTTTGGTTTCCGGTTGACATAAACTTTTCCGTCTTCGATCTTTACCTTAAAAGTTGGAACTTTTTCGGTGAATGGCGGCGGTGAGGCTCCCGTTTCCGGTAAATACTGAAACCCGTGCCACGGGCAAGTGAGACAGCCGTCATCACCGATTTCGCCTTCGCCGAGCGGCCCATTCTGGTGTTGACAAACATTTGAAATCGCCGAAACTCGTCCGTCATATTTGAAGATAGCTACTCGTTCCCCCGAAATTGTTCGAATACAGGCTCGTTTTTCCGGGATTTCTGCGACTGCACAAGCCTCAATAAATTCCCCATCTGAATCAATTTCGTGATCTAATTTACCTTCTTTAAAACCCGCGATGAGGTGTAATCCGACCACTAAAACTAATCCGATGCCCAACGTTGTCGCCAAAATCGGATTAGTTTCGGCTTGCAGAACTCCGAGTGTGACGTGACCGATCAGCAGGGCATATGCAAAATAAACCAGCGTGTGGAGAGTTTTCCAAACCGGTGCAGTCAAATTATTGAGCCAAAAATCGTGACTGGTGATTGCCATCAGAAACAAAATTATGAGCGCCATCAAACCTAAAACTTGAAAAGGGAAGTCGGCTAAACTGTTGTATCTGGTGTTGCTGATCAAAATACTGACCAACGGATTGACCGTGCCGAGCGCATGAAATTGGAAAATTGAAAGTCCGGCATGAACCGCCCCGACCAAAAACGTGGTTACGCCGAGATGTCGCCGATTGTAAAGCACAGGCAAGAATTTTGGTGATAGTCGGCAGAGCGGACCGATCATCAGGACAATGTGCAGCAACAAAATCGCAGAAGTTCCGAAACCTCGAATCAAAAGCGTTTCGATTGTTGCATTCGGCTGCAAAATACTCCCCAAACCGATAAACAGCAAAAGATAAACGGCGATGCCACTCCATAAAACCGCATCGTAAATCTTCTTTTGCCGATTCCAACTGATCGCAACGTATTTTTCGCTCATTTTTTATCTTAATTTTCTCTCAGTCTCTGCGGTTGGAATTCTCTCATTCAACGGCTCGGAATGCCTAAACGCAATGCTTGCCGCAAATAGACTGATTAGTCCGACTGCCAAAATTACCCAGATAATTCGGTGCCGTTTGCGAATTGAATAAATCACATTTTTCTCCCCGAATAGTTAATTCCATGTCTGTCAGGAATTATTCCAAAAAAACAACAAATAAAAAAGGCGACCTCTCTGGAATCGCCTTACTTATGAACTTTTTTTATTTAGATTTGGTTAGCTAACTTGACCGATAAAGTATAAATTATCGGAATATTATTTACGCGGTATGCAACCGACATTTGATTTATTATCTATCGCATTGACCAACCTGATCTCTCTTATAATAACCGTTTCCAAACGTTTCGACCGGTCTTACCGGCGCAAACTGTCTGGCGGTGTCTCGACTGAATTTTCTATCATATCTATCACCCCCTTCATTTAGGAGCATACAATGTTAAATCCGATTTTGTCAAAGTTTTTTTTGAGTCAAACGAAAGAAAAATAAAAAGCGCAATCTCGATTGAAATTGCGCCTGAAAAATCCGGGTTTGAGTCTGGTAATTAGAAACCGTTCCGGCGATTATTATTGCCATTTCCACGGCGGTTTCGATTGTCGTAACGATTATAGCCATCTTCGTAACCGCGCATAAATGCATCCCGATAGGCTTGCTTATATGAACCTTGATTGCCATAGCGCGAATTGTAGCCGGTGTTAGCTTGTCCGGTAGCGCGACCTGCCGCTCTTCTGGCATTAGATCGGCGACCATCACGGGCGTCTTCCATTCCTTGTCTCAAACCGTCACGATAGCCTTGCTGAATAGCGTAATTGTTGTAGTTATTATTACCATAACGGTCATTTCCGTAACCTTTATTACCATAACGATCGTTTCCGTAACCATTATTACCATAACGGTCATTGTCATTATCGCGGCGATTACGATTGTCTTGGTCGTCGTCCCGACGAGTATTTTGATTGTCATCCCGACGAGTATTTTGATTGTCATTCCGACGATCGTTGCCCTTTTGCGCGCTGACGGTCGTCGCCGACAAAATGATAAAACCGAAAGCCATCGAAAATGCTAATCCTGCGATTTGGATAGTGCGTTGTAATTTATTGTTTTTCATTGAATTATTACTCCTGCCGACTACTAACGCGATTACCGTGCCAAAGTAGATCTAATCAATGATTTGCCTGTTTTAGGTCAAATTGTGATGATACTGATTCTAAGTATTACCGGATATGAGGAGCAGACAGCCTATTTGCGTATTCCCAAATAGGCTATGATAAAAGGGCAACTCAATGAATTGCCCTTTCCCCTTTTCCCTTGCTAAGCCTACTTCGCCACCGCTTTCATAGCTTCTTCATCCATCAGTCTCCGAGTTGCCAAGCCTAATTCTTATTGCCCCCCAGAGATTGGAGACGAGCAGTTCCCTGATTAAGCTACTTGATTGTATTCAATGACATTGCCAACAAAATACCAATAATCTCCCGCAAATTTTCCCGCACATCAAAACTTTCAGTTTCGATTAAGGCTTGATTGTCACGCAAAACGATAAAACGCCAAACATCGCCGGTGGTGACTGTTCCATATACTTCTTTGATTGGTTGGTTCCGCCGTTCATTAAAGATTCGGGCGGCTATCATTTCGGCAATACATTGGGTCATTCCTTTGCGAAAATCGCCTTGCTTGGCTTCAACGGCGACCATCACAGGTGCTTCGGGATCAGATTGAAACGGTGAGCGCGAAATCAAAAAATCACAAAATCCGCTTAAACCTTGTTCAACTTCAACCGTGAACTCAACACCCGAAAAAATACTAATTTGATTTTTGGCTTGGCGGCGAAGTTCCATAAAAATCGGAGCAATAATAAATTCGGAACGCGCTTTTTCCGAGCCTTGCAGGAGAGCAAACGGAACTCCTTCTTCTAAATTCTGTTTGAGCAAATCACTCACTTCGCAAGGCGGAATATCTGCGAATAGTCCGTCTTGGTAGGCTTGCTCAACGCCAAACTTCTCTTTGATTTCTAAGTTTGTGAATGATGAATAAGACATAATTGGAATTATACAGCAAAAGACGACCCAACCGAATCGCCTTTTACGTTTTACTTTTAAGCGGTATTTTGGAAAACTGCTTTCTCAAGGGACAAAATATTTATCGTTTGAAACCAATTTTGAAACTTTTGAATCAAAAGCTGATTCTTATTTCGCAAAGGAAAAACAAGACATTCCAACTCGGTTAACTTGGAAATGTAATAATCTTAGGCCACTTTTCGCAACTCATCTTCGATTTCTTTAATGCTCGGCAGACTGCTTTTCAATTCATCGGGCAATATTTTGTTTAACTCGTATTCTGAAACACCAATCGGTTTTTCGATTCCTTTCAAGGCATATTCGGCTTCGATATTGCCTTTGGTTTTGCAGATAATCAATCCAATAGTTGGTTGATCGTGTTCGTGTTTTAACTGTGCGTCAATGATGTTCAGATAAAAATTCAGTTTGCCGGCATATTCGGGTTTGAATTCAACTACTTTTAATTCAATCACCACATAACAACGCAAAACTAGATGATAAAAAAGCAAATCAATAAAATATTCTTTATCTCCCAGTTTTACTGAATATTGCTTACCGACAAAGGCAAATCCCGCCCCTAATTCCAAGAGGAAATCGGTAATCTGTTGCGTCAAAGATTTTTCCAAATCGCGCTCATTATAATCGGCGGTCATTTGCAGAAAGTCAAAATTATACGGGTCTTTGAGCAGTTGATTAGCTAAATCCGATTGCGGTTTGGGCAAAGTATTTTGAAAATTTGAGACGGCTTTTCCATGCCGCTCGTATAAATTACTCTCGATCTGATGAACCAAAACCGCACGACTCCAATTATTTTTTATCGTTTCTTTGATATAAAAAATTGCTTCGGGTTGGTTTTTGATTTTTTTCAAAATAACAAGATGATGTCCCCACGGAATGCTGAATAATTGAGTTTCTAATTTGGGAACAACTTGTTCTACTTTTTCTATTTGCGGCACAGGTTGTTTCGTTTTTGAAGCATTTTCTAAAAGTAGAGCAACTTGTTCTGCTTTTGTAACTTCTTGCGAATAAAACAAATAGAAGTTTCTGATGTGATAGAGATTAAACTTAGAAAATCCTTTCATATCAGGAAATTCCGCTCGTAAATCTTTACTGAGTTGGTCAATAAAACCGCTTCCCCATTTGGCAACTTCCTGTTTTTCGGTGATTTGTCTCCCCAAATCCCAATAGAGTTGAATCAGTTGGCTATTAACCGCCAACGCCGCTTTGATTTGGCTTTGCTGAATGTTTGATTTGAGTTCAACCAGCCAATTTTTATAGACTTTGTTGAGTGATAATTCGTTCATCTTCTTTAACTTAGCCAGACTCTTAACCTTTCCAAGATACTGCAATCTGAATTGGTGAGCAAATAAAAAAGGCGACTCAAACGAATCGCCTTTTTGCCTTTTACCTTTTGCCTTTTTACTTGGCTACTGCTTTAGTAGCCTCTTCATCCATCGGTCTCGGAGTTGCCAAGCCTAATTCCTGCTGCCTCCATAAATTAGAAACGAGCAACTCACGAATAAACGTCATTTCTTTCGGCAGACGGTCGTAGAGTTTGAAGAATAAATCATCGTGCGAAGCGATTTCCTTGAGCCACATATCGCGGTCGAGGTTCATCACCTTCTTGAAATCTTCTTCGGTAAAATCTTCCATTCCGCGCCAGTCGAGATGTTCGAAGCGTGGTTGCCATCCCAACGGAGTTTCGACCCCTTTTGAAGTTCCGCGTGAGCGTTCGACCACCCATTTCAACACCCGCATATTTTCGCCAAAACCGTTCCAGAGGAATTTGCCGTCTTCGCCTTTCAAAAACCAGTTGACCGAGAAAATGCGCGGCGGTTCGGGAATCGAGCGTCCGAAATTGAGCCAGTGCGAAAAGTAATCGCCCATATGGTAGCCCGCAAACGGGAGCATTGCGAACGGGTCGCGGCGAACTTCGCCAATGTTGCCAAACGCGGCGGCCGTCATCTCACTGCCCATTGTCGCCGCCATATAAACCCCAAAGGCCCAGTTAAATGACTGTAAAACCAGCGGCACCACCGAATTACGGCGACCACCGAAAATAAATGCGGAAATCGGAACGCCTTTCGGACTGTCAAAATTTTCGTCAATGACCGGACATTGAATAGCCGGCGCCGTAAAGCGTGCATTTGGATGGGCGGCAGGTTTTTCGCTGGCGGGTGTCCAATCGTTACCCTGCCAGTCTATGGCGTGTGCCGGCGGTTCGCCATCCATGCCTTCCCACCAAACGTCGCCGTCATCGGTCAGGGCCACATTCGTAAAAATGG
>JANOEF010000785.1:0-2452 GCA_031413075.1 Acidobacteriota bacterium
AGTTGGAATTACAAAGGTTATGCTTTTGGACAAGACCAGACGGGTTTTCTCCAATTAAATCGCACGTTTTTTATCAAAATGTCATATCTTTTCCGCCGTAGCTTTTAGTTCCTCCTAAAATTCAGGCGAAAAAAAGAAGAGAAGTTCGAAGCGATTCAGACTTCTTTTCTTTTTTATGCTCGAGCAATTTCTGTGATTCCTTCGATCAATCGCTCAATCTCATCGGCAGTCGTATAACAGGCGCAGCCGATACGGACTAAGCCCTGTTCGGTTAATCCTAATTTTTCAACTACGGTGGTCGCATAAAAATCACCGTTTGAGGTAAAGATCCCGCGTTCAACTAATTTTTTGCTGACCTCTTCGGAGTTTATGTTTTTGACGGTGAAACCGAGGGTCGGGGTGCGGCTGCCATCGGGAGGCTGCCCGTAGAGTTTGACGCCGTCAATTGAACCTAATCCGTTCCACATCATTTTGAAAAGCTCCATTTTGCGCAAATGGATTTCGCGAAACGTGTTTTCAAGTTTTTCTCGGCGCGAATTTCCTTCGGAAAGGGAAGCGAGAAAATTAACCGCAGCGGCCGCCCCGGCAATGGATTCGTGACTTTGGGTTCCGGTTTCGATTCGGTCGGGTGAATTGTTTGGCGCCGGCTCCAGCTTTGGAAAGTCAATTTTTTCGAGCAGTTCTTTACGTCCATAGAGAATTCCGATATGCGGCCCGTAAAATTTATAGGCCGAGCAAGCCAGAAAGTCGCACCCGAAATCCTGCACATCAACCAAATTATGTGCTGCGTAATGAACCGCATCCACAAAACTCAGGGAACCGTTGGCTTTGGCCAGCGCACAAGCCCGTTTAACATCAGAAATAGTTCCGATGGCGTTAGAAGCTGCGCCGATGGCCAATAATTTGGTTTTGGCATTGAACAATTTTTCCAGTTCGCCAAATTCAAGAGTTCCGCTTTCGATGTCAATCGGAACGACTCGGATGACCACGCCCCGGTCTTTTTCGAGCGACCGCCAGGTATCAATATTGGCGTGATGATCTAATTCGGTGACGATTATTTCATCCCCTGCCTTAAACCCGCGCCCCAATGCGCGAGCGAGATGAAAGGTCAGCGACGACATATTTTGCCCAAAGGCAATTTCATCCGCCGAGGCATTCAAATAATCGGCTAATGCGGCGCGTGATTCTTCGATGATCGTATCGGTTTCATTGCTGGTCGGAAATGCCCAATGCGTATTGGCATTATGATTAAAAAGATAATCAGTCATTGCTTCAACGACTGCCCTGGGCACCTGCGTGCCGCCCGGTCCATCGAAATAGGCAACCGGAAAACCGTTATGAATGCGGTTTAGAGCCGGGAACTGTTGGCGGATTTCCTCAATTGAAAGTGTTTTGCTTGGGGTCATAGATTTGAAAGCTAAATACTGATTTATGTTTAATGTTCCACTATAATTATCAAAGCCTCTCGGCTAGGATAACGCCCGCGTCTGTTTAATACTTGACGTTCCAAAATTTGGTCTTCGTGATTCATTTGCAAGATGCGAATCGTTGCTTCGCCAATCTCGGTTAATGATTCAATAATAACTCCGTGAAGTCGAAAATGTTCATTCCAACGATCAATACGGGGATTGAACAAACCAACTAAATCTCCTGTTTGGATAGAAAGTGAAGCAATATCGCTGCCTTTATAACGATTACAAAAAACACACGCCAAAGCTAAATTTTCTAAATCTGACGAACCGCCGTGTTTGCGACTAATGATGTGCTCAACCTGAAATTTGAAATAAGCATCTACTTCGGCAATCAAGCAATATTCGCAAATATTATTGGCACGAGTTGCTACAGTTTGGCGTGTTTCAGCACTAATATAGTTACTCATTCGGTAGAAAGTCGCGGGCACGGGCTTTGGCAAGACGCATCAAATGTTCAATTTGTAAATAATGGTCGAGTTCGCTTTTTTCTTCGCGAGACAGTTGGTCATCTTTTTCACGCGATAACAAATCCGTCACTCGCTCCTGTGCCGCTTCCGATGGACGAAAAGCGATAACATTTTGCGGAGTAGTACCGGCGGCGATAAAATCAACTACTTCTTCATAAGCTTTTACGGAATTCATAACGAAAATATCATACCCTTTTGTTTGTCAATTATCTAGCAAATTTGACGTCAGAGGCAACCCGGAACCCGTTGTGGATGCAGTTTAGAGCCGGGAATTGTTGGCGGATTTCCTCAATTGATTTGGTCATAAACTTTATTTTATTTGGACTTTGAATTCTCCCTCAAGTATCACGCTTGATTCGCTTTTGTTGACAAAAATTAACACATAATTTTCTTTCAATAATCTTTGTTTAGTCTCAGCTTTTTTCTCTCCGCCGAAACTGAACATTTTGAAAGTGTAGTCCGGGAATTTTTCGTCATATTGTTGTTGCGTATAGACATAACCCTCAATCGGCG
>JANOEF010000786.1:0-16601 GCA_031413075.1 Acidobacteriota bacterium
AAGCCATGAAGGGAACGCCGTCACTAATCAGAACGCCGTCACTGGTCACCACGTTGTCGCTGATGAGGACGCCGTCACTGATTAAAACTCCATCGCTGATCAAAACTCCGTCACTGATCAACACGCCATCACTGACGAGTACTCCGAGTCCATAGACCTTCTGGTATTTAGCCATCAGGTTTGAGCCATAAACAAAAGTGTTTCCGGCCATCATCCCTTGCGACCAGGGGAAGGTGGTTCCGCCGACGGTCGATTGGGCAGTGGGAAACGCTCCGACTAAGAGAGGTGCTCCGGTCGGAGTTCCTGACCCGTGATCGGTTCTGATGAGTTTGGCGAGCCGCATTGCGCCTTCCATATTCATCTGTCCGGCACCCTGTTCGAAATTGTTATAGCCCGCAAGTTGTTGAGCTGTGGTCGTCAAGGCCATCTTGACCATGTTCGGCGTTAACCGCGGGTTCGCTTGCAACAGAAGTGCAGCAGCGCCCGCGACAGCCGGGGTGGCCATCGAAGTTCCGCTCAAATACATATATTTGCTCGGAATATTGGTACTGATATAACCGTCCAAAAGCGGATTGTTAGTCAACAGCAAGTTGTTAGGAGCTTGGGCGTAAAGCAATTTATTGCCCGGAGCCACCAGGTCAGGTTTGACCAGATTGTCGTAATGCTTGACATTTTGAGTGTCGGTCCAGAAAGAGCGCGTCGGACCGCGTGAACTGTAACTGGTTATACCGTCATCGTTTCTGGCATCGGTTCCGAGGGTATTGGTTGCTCCGACGGTAATGGCCGAGGGTTCATTGCCGGGCGAATGAATCGAGCCATACATTTTTTGACCCTGACCGTTCTTACCGTTGTTTCCGGCCGCGGCGACGGCGACAACTCCGACGTCAACCAGTCGGCGAACAGCGATACAGACCGGATCATTTTTGTATGAATCAATTGCCATACCGCCGAGACTCATATTAATGACCCGGATGTTGTAGATTCCGCGATTAACCATTAACCAATCGAAGGCGGCCAACAGAGCCGAGGTTGACCCTATTCCCTGACTGTTGAGAACCCGCAGATTGATAATATTGGCGTTCGGAGCAATTCCTGTATAGGCGCCGTTGGCGACCTGACCGTTACCGGCGGCGGTCGAAGCAACGTGCGTGCCGTGTCCAAATGGGTCATCGGTCCGATTTTCACCGGTAAAATCAACATTGGCGACGACCCGGGAACCGCCGTTTTTATCCTTAAAGGACTTGTGGTTAGGATCTACGCCCGAATCAAGGATGGCAATCCCGATTCCGGTTCCGTCAACCCCGTTCGGCAGTGCTGTCGAAACGGTTTGTTGACGGGCTGAATCAGTTCCGGTGGTTGAAGTGACGTGACCTAAAGTTTGATACGGTCTGTCAAAAGCCACGTATGAAACTTCGGGAAAAGCCGATAGTTGGTCAATCAAACCCGCCGGAATGGTAATCGCGACGAAATTATTGAAGTAGCGATAATTGGATTTGATCCGAACTCCCTGTCGGACGAGTAACGAATTGAGCTGTCCGCTCGGTTTCGCATTTAGGCTGAAGATAACGTTGACCGGGGCCGAAGCTCCTGATCGTGACTTGATCCTTTGCAGATCATCGCCCATCTTTTTGAGATCACGTTGTTCATTCCCACGATTTTGTTGAGCATTTGCTCGATTTCCTTGCGCTTGTGCGCGGTCTGTGATCAGGATGCCGGCTAGAATCAGCACCATCATGACCATTAGCGTCTTGGCAAGCTTAGAAATGTCTATTTTCATATTTTTGTTCTCCAATAAAACGACTTAGTAACTTTTATCTGGTTACTGCAGTAGATTTTTTTTTTGATGCTGACCAAGGGCCAGGTGTCAAATACAAAGCAATATTTATGCCAAAGAGCAAGTTATAATAAATAAAGTAGTTACCGAATTGAAAGATCAAATGGCTGAATAATTTATGTCAGTTTGACTGGTCAAATTCAATCAATTTGAACGATTGCGGTTCGGTCAGCGGGAAATGAACCCGGCCGGTTTCAGTCACTTGCTGTCAAAAGCTTTTCTAGTGGGTAATATGTAAAACAACAGCCAAAGAAAACAATTGAAAATAAACAATGTTTAAGCTATGATTTAAGATATGGTTGAGGTGTGACGGAAGTCTATCCTAACTATATTGATAACCTTAAAAAGAGTTCATCAAAAGGTGGAACATTGAGGGCCTGAAGAGCCTTTATGTTCGAGCATATGAATAACCAGAGGTGGTATGAATAAACACGTTGAGATTAAAAGTTTTGGTTTTCCGGCGAGCGGGCTTAAGAGTCTGATCTCGATTCAGACAAAAGATAATCGTTTGCTTTTTTACTTCGGAAAGATAGCCTTTTTTTTACTTGTCATTATTTTTGCTTTTTTGGTAGTTCCCGGTCAGAACGTTTCCAGCTATTTTTCTCCGGGCCAGCCGACAAATAATTATTTAATGAACTCCAGCGCGTTCAGACAGGAGATCGTCCGCCTGGAGATCAATGTTGTGCGTCAGGGGAAAGACCCGCTCCCGCTGATCCAGGTGCCCCGTTTGGAAAAAGACGATGTCTTAAAAGTTCACCTTCTGGATGAACAGGTGAACGGGATGAAACCCGACCAAAGCAATTGGAATTGGACGCTGGTGGTCGCCTATATCAATCCTGCCCGCAATAATGAAAAGGAAAAATCGGTCTCAGAAGAGATTCAATTTCGGAAAACAGGTTGGTATAAAGAATACTCTTTTGTGGTTCCCTACGACTGCCAGCCGATTTTCTTTCTGTATTCAAAGCCGAATTACAGAAGTAAGATTCTTAATTTGATCAACAAAAATCAGGAAGACATCAGAAAAATCGGAGAAAAAACACTTGAGCTTTCGGACGCATACGGCAAAATCGGCTCATTTTTGAATGAGCTTCAATCAATCATAAACGGCCGTCAAAATGGATATGGAGGTTACGGGGGCGCTGGCAATAATGGGAGCTATGGCAACTACGGCAGCTATGGCAATAGTGGAACTACTTATGGTTCCTACGGCGGATACGGAGGCAGTTATGGCAGTTATCTTGATTTTGGTTCAGGCTCGCAGGGATTTAACGTCAATCTCCTGATGAGTCAATCTGTCGAAGGGCTGGCCCGAAGTTTCAATATCCAATTGCCGCCGTCCTGTTGGCAGGGAGCAAACTCATATGGCGGTTATAACTCCTACGGGGTTGGTAATCAGGGGCTTAGTCAGGATCTGATCGGGCGAGTGCAATGTGTCGCCAAGAGTGTAAGACTTGAAGATTTTGATATGAGCGTCAGCCGACTGCTGCAACAGGGCGGGATGATTGCTGTGGCGCAGTTAACTCAAAGATATCCGCAACTGGCTTTTTGGATCAATATCGCGGCCGCGGCCTTGGATTTCATTATCAAACTGACCGGTAAAACTCCATTAAAAATTGTTCCGACCGTGACTTCGAACAGTGAAGCCCAGTCAACGGCCTATCCCTATCAAAATAATTTTGCTCCGGCTCAGAATGGCGGAAATACCGCTAATAATCCCTCGGTCAAGATTTCACTTTTTGCTGAAGCGCCGCCGAGTGATAGCGGTTTCGTAACTGCCTATCCCTTAGTGATCAATAAATGGCAGGCTAATCCGGATCCGGAAGTGATTAGTTTGCCGACCCCGGTGTTGGCTGACGAATGTTTACATCCCGGTCAAAATCTGTTAAGAAGCACGGATTTGATCAACGACTGGATGTCCGACAATTTTACCACTGACTTTAAGTTGGTAATCAGTTCTCAAAATGGCTTTCGAAAGGAATTCCCGCTTAAAAAAAATGCGGGTTTAAGCGGCTGGGAACTTAATTTGACCAGAGAAGATCTGCAGTCTTTCCCGAAGATTAACATTACGCTTGAATCGGAAGTGACCGGCAAACGAGGGTTTAATGAAATCAAAAGTCCAAAATTCAATTTGCCCATTCCGATTGGCAATAGCTGGGAAGTCGAAACCGAGTCAAAAAAAGCTTTTTCGGTCGGAGGCCGGCGGAAGATTACGCTAAAAAACGAACTTGGCAACTGTAAATGTTTAGAAACGGTTGTTTATAAACCGTCGTTTGGCGGGCAGTTTATTTTTGATGTCAACAATAAACAAAACCCACTGACATTTTCAGCGGATGGAAAGGAGGTTTATTTTGACGTCAATACAACAAGCTTCGTCGAAGGCAAAGGACAACTGGAATTAAGGCAATTCGGTGGGGAAGTTTCGAATTTGGAACTCAATCTCTACCCGTCTCCGCCAAAAATAACCGAACTGAAAATGTCCCGTGGAGATCAGAGCGGGATTATCAGCGGCGAAAAACTGGAACAGCTTAAATCCGTGATGATCAATGGTAAAAGAGCCCGCATTACCCAGGACGACGACACTCAAACTAATAATACAAATTCAAACTTAAATGGTGGTTACAACAACCCGCTCCGAACGAAAAAGCTAATTACCTTTGAAGATGCGGCAGAAAGGCTGATTTCAAATTCGGTTTCGCTGACCCTTGAACTTGAGGACAATAGAATATATCCATATCCTGAAAAATTCGGAGCCTCCCCGGCCCGACCGACGATTGTGGCCAATTCAGCCAGAGAGGTCGAAGCAGTGGCTATCAGCAAAGTTCGTCCGATAGAGAGCCCTGTTAATAAAACACCCGTTGTGAATAAGCCGCCCGTGGTCAATAAAAAAAATTCTCAAATCTCATTGGAGGGCTTGCCGGTCTTTTCGGTAAAGACATCGGAAGTGATGGTCATCGTTCAAAATGCTCTGACCGATTATGATTTCAAGATTGAAAATGTCCAAATCGAGACCAGGATCGAGAACAGTCAAATTAGTTCGGTCGAATTGCCGAAAGCCGATTTCGAAATTCTGGATCAGAACAAAATGCGTCTTAGTTTCTCAATCAATGAGCAAATTGAGCGGCTTATCGCCGGTCGGCGGTTACAATTTAGGATTCGCGATAAAGTGCGCGGAAATTCAGATTGGTACACATTGCAGAAAACCTTTGTCCGAACGCCGTCCAATATTTCGGTTAAATGCCCGGCCGGGTCGAAAGGGCAATGTGAAGTGAGCGGTGACGGAATCGAATATATCAGTCAGATCTCGGTTAACGGCGGACAGAGTTGGTTTCCCGAATTACCAGCCACCCTTGACGTTCAGCCCAAAGCCGATGGAAGAAAATTCGCGATGATTCCTTACCTCGCCAACAAAAAGCTCTTGCAGATCAAATTGGGAGATTTTCCGTCTGCCACCGGACTGACGGTCAATCAAAACAATAACCAAAATAGAACCAAGGGCAGGAAATAGCTCCTTTTTGAATAATGAAACTGTTAAGTGTTGAGGAGAAGTTCTGATACCCTTTTCACTTAGAAACTGTGCAATAAAGAGTCCAACAAACTGCCTACGGCGGTGTTGAAGTTTTAACACCGCAACAAACTGAAGTTTATTGGACTTTTTAGGACAAAATTTAATGCCCAGTTTCTCAAGGTAAATGGTATCAGTACTTTTGCCAAACATCGGATAATTTAAAATGTGGACTACTAATCCCCGCACTGATACCGATTAAATCTATTTTGACTTAAAAAAAGTGCAATGAATTCTTGGTCATTTTAATATTCCCCAATAGTCTAGGGCAAACGCATCTAATTCTTCCTTAAATGTCGCAGAGCGACAATTTGAATTTAGCCGTGTAATTTATTGCACGGAAAGTGATAATAAAAGTCAGTGTCACGTCCAATGCACCTGAAAAAAAGAAGATAAATTCAGTTGCATTGGACGCGACAAAGACAATTTATCAACCTGAGCAGTCCTTAAAAGAACTGCCTAAATTCATTAAGTCGCTATGCGACAAAGAGTTATGAGAAGCAAATAATTCTCTTGTCAGTAAAATTTAGATGCGTTTGCCCTACCCAATAGTCCTCATCACATTGCGTAGTCATTTGAGATCACTTCGACTTTTTCGTTAGTCAGTTCCGGGATGGAATAATGATCGGGAGATTCTAAATTACTCAGCAAAAATGCTTGGGCCAGCTTGGGATCGAGTGGTTTTGAGAATAGATAGCCTTGACCGATTTCGCATCCCAGTTCGACCAGCATTTCTCGATGGACCTCTTTTTCAACCCCTTCTGCAATTAAGTTTTTACCCAGTTCATTTGAAAGAGTGATGATGGTCTTGATGATTCCACGGCTATCCTGATCGGTCGCCATTCGACTCACAAACGAGCGGTCAATCTTCAGAATATCAAACGGAAATCGGTGTAAATAACTGAGACTGGAGTAACCTGTTCCAAAATCGTCAATGGAGAGCATGACCCCGATTGATTTTAGTTGTTTGAGGGTTTCGATGGCTAAGACGGCATTTCCCATGACGGTGCTTTCAGTAACTTCGAGTCGGATACAACTCGGCTCGACTCCGGCATCACGGATAATTTGGCTGATTTCTTCGACCAGATTTTTTTGGGCGAATTGTTTGGCCGAGAGGTTGATGCTCATGGTTAAAGCAGTTGTCTTAAATTTTTGCTGCCATTTTCGTAATTGCTGACAGGATTGTTTGAGAACGTTGATGCCAAGCGGCAATATCAAACCGGTTTCTTCGGCCAGCGAAATAAAGTCAACCGGCATCATTAATCCGCGCTTCGGATGTTTCCACCGGACAAGTGCTTCAAAGCCCGTAATCCTGCCGGTTGAAAGCGAAACAATTGGTTGGAAATAAGGTTGTATCTGGCCCTTTTCTATCCCTTTGCGTAATTCGTTTTCAATTCTGAGAGCCTCGACAGCTTTGGTGTGCATCCCAAGGTCAAATACTTCGTATCTCGCTTTACCGTTTGCCTTGGCCCGATACATTGCGGTATCGGCATCACGCAAAATATCTTCGGGTTTGTCATAACCGAGGGTTGAAAATGAAATCCCAATGCTCGCACTGGTAAAAAATTCCTGTCCCTCCAAATCGAAGGGGCAGGTCAGAGCTTCTTGAATCCGGGCAGCGATGTCGGTGACATATGATTCATCCAGTATGCCATCGAGCAGAATCGCAAATTCATCACCGCCGAGCCGCGCGACGGTATCAACGCTGCGGACGCATTGTTTAAGCCGATTAGACAGATCTATCAGCAATTTATCGCCCATTTCATGACCCATGGTGTCGTTGACCATCTTAAAGCGATCAAGGTCAATAAACAGTACTGCAAACTTATAAGCGGAATTTCGTTTTGACCGCTCGACCGCCATACTCATCCGGTCAGCCAGCCGGGTCCGGTTGGGTAACCCGGTGAGGGCATCATGAAAGGCGGCAAAATGAATTTGTTCTTCGGCTTGTTTTCGGTCTGAGATATTTTGCACCTGAAAAACCAGGTGACGGGGTTTGCCATCTTCATCACGAACCAACGAGGCACTTAAGATGACCCAGATTATCTGTTGAGATTTATTAAGATATCGGATCTCTAATTGAAAAGACGAGACCAAGCCCTCTTTTAATTCATCCATCTTCACAAATGCATCACCCAGATCGTCCGAATATATGATTGATCTGAGACTCATTGAATACAATTCTTCGGGAGTATAGCCCAATAAATTGCAGAGTGAATCATTTACTTGAAGCCAGTGTCCTTCGGGACTGACCAGAGCCATTCCGACGGCATGATCAAAAGTCGAACGAAAATGTTCTTCGCTTTCTTTGAGGGCTCTCGCAATTCGCTCTTGCTCGGCAATGTGTTGACTCAGTTCGTCAACGTGGGCCTGCGCTTGTTCGGCCTGCTCGGCGGCCACCTCAACGTTTTTAAGATATGTTCGATAAGTAAAATAAATAATTGCGACGATTGGAGCAATGGCAAAAAAGGCACCGATTCCCAATGAACTACTCATTTTAGCAATCACCCCGGCGGCGGAAGCACCGGCAAAATAAGTCAGCGAAGTCCAGAGGAAATTTTCGCACCACATTTTCCAAATGGGTTTGCCGGATCTCAGCGCGACAGCGGTCGCCACCAATCCTGAATTAGACAAATACTGGATACTTCCCATCATAGTTAGCGCCATCAGGAACTCAACCGAAAATTCGTGTTTAGTCAACTCCGTTATTGATCCAAACCAGAAATTGAGGATGTGGCTGGTGAGGAAAGTCGAAATCAGAAAAACTCCGACATTAAAGGCGATATTGACCCTCTTTTTACTTATTCTCAGAGAAGAGACGAGGGCGTCGGCCCCAGCCAGCAAAACCGCGATTTCTCCGCCAAAGAGGAGCATCGAAAGCAGCACAAAAGTATCCGAAATTGAGATTTGTCCCTTCACTCGGGGAATCTGGACGATCACCCGAGATCCAAAGTTGAGAGTGACCAGGGCTAAAAAAATAAAGCCCAGACTGAGTTGCTCAATCTCAAGATGAATAAGTGAGTGAAATCCGGCAATTCCCCCAAGGATTATGACTAACCACATAAAGGGTTGCGCAAATTTTTCTCTAAGTTCTGGTTTCATAAATTGAATCCTGTCCTGACTTCTAAGTTTACATTTGTGATAGCAGTGGACCTGTGCGGCAGGAACTTAAATAAATCTGTCCAATTTATCAACAAGTCCGTCTTCGTAAATAAAACTATCAAGTGGGGGCGTTCTAACTTCAGACTAAAGTTGAACGAGGTTGTCATAGCAAGTAGTATGCCACAGTCTCGCGGGGATTGTAATTTAGGTAAATACAAGGGTTATTAGAGTTACGCGAGAGCCGGAATGGTCGAAAGCTCTTAGTTTCAATCATTCTGACATATTTAGCGGTCAAAATGACAATTTTTGTTATCCCTGGAAAAGCCGGAAGCCTCTTTGGCTAGCCCAAAAAACCAGTTATGATAGGAAAGAGTCGTGCGAGATTAGGGATAACGAAAAAGAGGTCTATATGAATGAAATCAACGTCATCGGGGGCGGACTGGCCGGAGTCGAAGCCGCCTGGCAAATTGCCGAAAGAGGCTTCAACGCGAAACTTTACGAAATGCGCCCCGTTCAGCAAACGCCCGCCCATCGGACTGACAAATTGGCCGAGATCGTCTGTTCAAATTCGCTCAAATCTGACGAAATTGGAACGGCTCCTTATTTACTCAAAGAAGAGCTAAGACGGGGAAACTCGCTGGTGATGCAGGCGGCCGAAGCTACCAGAGTCCCGGCCGGAACAGCCCTTTCGGTGGATCGCGGTAAATTTGCCGAATTTATCACCGAAAAAATCGAACAGCATCCGAAAATCGAAATTATCCGGCAGGAAATTACTCATATTCCGCCCGATCAAATTTCGATTATCGCCACCGGGCCGCTGACCTCTGCGTCACTCACCCTGGACATCATGAAGTTTACCGGGGATGACCAGCTTTATTTTTATGATGCGATCGCGCCGATCGTGGCCGCAGATTCGATTGATATGAGCATTGCTTTCAAAGCCGCCCGCTACGGTAAAGGGGGTGACGATTACATCAACTGTCCTTTCACACCCGAACAATATGATGTTTTTTACGCTGCTTTAGTCAATGCCAATTCAGTTCCGCTCAAACGTTTTGAAGAAACTCGTTGGTTTGAATCGTGCCTCCCGATTGAAGAAATCGCGCGGCGGGGTGAGGCGACTTTGCGCTTTGGTTGTATGAAACCGAAGGGGTTACCGTTACCGACCACCGGACGCGAAGCTTATGCCTGTGTTCAGCTGCGCCAGGAAAATTTGATGGCAGATGCCTATTCACTGGTCGGTTTTCAAAATCATTTGCGGTATGGTGAACAAAAGCGGGTTTTGCAATTGATCCCGGGTTTGGAAAACGCCGAATTTTTGCAATACGGGCAAATTCATCGCAATACTTATATCAATTCTCCAAAAATGCTGGAGGCGACCTTACAGACCAAAAAACAACCGAATTTGTTTTTTGCCGGACAGATCACCGGAGTTGAGGGGTATGTCGAATCGGTCGCCACCGGTTGGTTGGCCGGTGTCAATGCGGTCAAACTTTTGAATCAGCAACCCCTTGTCACAGCGCCAATTACGGGAGCCATCGGTTCACTTTGCCGCTATGTTTCCAACACCGAAACAAAAAACTTTCAACCGGTCAATATCACTTTTGCCTTGCTGGAACCGTTAGCGGCGGAACTTAGAAAAAAATACCGCAACAAACGCGAGCGTCACGGAATTCAGGTCGAAATGGCCTTGCAGGATTGGGATAATTGGCTGGAAGCAAAAGTAAAAGGTCTTGAATGCGGATTGTTTTTTTGAAAATTGGAAAATGCAACAAGAACGGGCGCAGAGCAACCCTTCCCGACCTGTCATTGTTTTTAACTTGATTTTCTGAAACGCCAGCTTCATTCAAGCTAAAATTGAAAAGACAAGTTCGAGACTTATGCAACCCTTCCAGACCTGAAATTGTGAATGAGTTGAATGGTGAAACTTAACTTTCATTCAAGCTAAAGTTGAAAAAGAGAAGTTGGAAATATTTGGAGGTCTGGAAGGGGTGCTCTCTCGCCAGCCAATACTTCAAGAGTTTTTTGTGTTTTGTGATTCCAAACTTACATTACAAAAGGCTAGGGAACTTCATCCCTAACCTTAAACCTTGAACTTTGAACCTTGAACTTTGAACCTTGAACTTTGAACCTTGAACTTTGAACTATTACTCCGGCTGACCTTTGCAGCCTGATCCAAAGAGAGCAGGTTGTTTGGTGCTGATAATTGGATAATTTTCAGCTTCCTTGTTTAATTCGAGCCAGTCAGTCCATTCTTCCGGGATAGACATATCCGAAAAAATTGCTTCGACCGGACATTCCGGCAAGCAGGCATCACAATCTATACAAGCATCCGGGTTAATATAAAGTCTGTCGGGCAATTCATGAAAGGCTTCGACCGGACAAACAGCCGCACAATCCGTATATTTACATTCTACACACGGCTCGGTTACGATATACGTCATCTCTTTTTCTCAATCTCCTTAAAATCCGTAATTTGAAATAAATTTAAATAAAAGCGTAATAATCAAAAGCATAACTTGTCAAACCCGGATAGACAAGTGATAGAATGCCTTCAATAGGATAAATTATCACTTATCTAAGGAAAAAATTATGAAAGCAGAGCGAGAATTGGCGTTGGAATTTTTAAGAGTAACCGAAGCGGCAGCCATTGAGTCCGCCAAAACCATGGGACAGGGCGACCGCAAACATAGCGATCATGTGGCGGTCGAAGCAATGCGTCAGGTCATGGATACCGTCCCGATGCGCGGTAAAATCGTGATCGGCGAAGGTGAGCGGGACGAAGCTCCAATGCTTTATATTGGCGAGGAACTTGGCGGCGGCGATGCGAGCGCAGAAGTTCGGGCGACTTTTCCCGAAATTGATATTGCGGTGGACCCGCTCGAAGGCACGAACCTGTGTGCGCTTGGGGCAAACAATGCGATTGCGGTGCTGGCAGCTTCGGAGCGTGGCGGACTGCTCAATGCGCCGGACATTTATATGGACAAAATCGTGGTTGGACCAAGTTGTCGCGGCGCGATTGATATTGATGCCCCGGTTAAAGAAAATTTGAAGAATATTGCCCGCCGATTGGGGCGCGATATTGATGATTTGACGGTGATATGTCTTGACCGTTCGCGTCACAAACAACTGATTGCGGATGTTCGGGCCACCGGCGCCAGAATCCGTTTGATTTCCGATGGCGACCTTTCGGCCGGGATTTCGGCCGCCGTTGCCGGAACTAATATTCACGCTTTGATGGGGATTGGCGGTGCGCCGGAAGGGGTGATCACTGCCGCCGCCATGAAATGTCTGAACGGCGAAATTCAGGCCAAACTCATTTTTGATGCCGAAAAACTTGGGGTTGACAAATCCAAAGTTCCGCCCAAAGAAGAAGTCATGGAACGTCTGCTGTCGATGGGAATCAAGGATCCGAACAAAATTTATGATACTAACGACTTAGCACCCGGCAAACGAATTATTTTTGCCGCGACGGGCGTCACCGACGGCGCCTTACTTCGCGGAGTCCGTTTTTTTGGCGCCGGCAAAAGAACTCATTCGCTGGTCATGACCACCGATTCCAAAAATATCCGTTTCGTTGATACAGTTCACGTCGAGGGGGGACCGGATGCGGTGATCAGATTCTAAAATCAGTTGCCGAATGCCCCCGACGCAATTTTCAAAATAGCTTAAGCAAATCAATTTGAAGCAGTAATTTTTTTTAGTTTCAAAATCCTTTGGAGGTTATAAATGAGCGTTGCACGCATTAATTCACCAGATATTTCTCTATCAAATTCTGAAAATCCAGTCACCAAAGACGGTGGAAAACTGATCGTCCTGACCGCCCCTTTAACCGAATCAATTGATCACGCCGGTTATTTTATTCAAATGGCAATGGCCTCGCTGCCAATTTGGATGGAGGGCGTGATTAACCGCAAATATCCAAATTGGCGGAAGGTTGAATACGAAGAAAATGGCGAAGCTAAATATATGCCCGCCGGAGTTCGTTTAGTTGAAAAATCATTGTTGCGCGAATATTCGCAGGATGACATCGTTTCCTGCTACCCGGCTGATTTGCACAAATTTGTTGGACCAAACACTCGAATTGTCGCGGTTTCAACCCATAATCCACTTGGCGTAACCTTTGCCGCGGGAGTTTATACTTCGATTTTCGGTTCATCAAAAATGCCGATGAACTCGCATTATTCGAGAGAAATGTTTGCCACGATCAAAGCCAGTCCTTACCGCGATAATTTCAAAGTAATTGTTGGCGGTTCGGGCGGTTGGCAAATCATTCAAACCGATATGTATGATGAACTCAGTGTGGATTGCGTGGTCGAGGGCCGAAGCGAATCCGCTGACGTGATGAAACTCTTCAAAAAAGCGATTGCCGGCGAAGATTTGCCCAAGGAAATCGAAGTCAAACATCCCACTGATCGCGAAGGCATTTTGTTTCCTGATAAGCGCACGACTTTTGGAGTGGTCGAAATGACGACCGGGTGCGGACGACGCTGCAAATTCTGTTTACCTGATCTGAATCCGCAAATTGACCTTCCGAAAGACAAAATTATGGAAGCCGTCCACGCTAATGTGGCAGCGGGCAATAAACAAATTTCGCTGGCGACCGAGGATATGTTTATTTGGGGACAGGTTCACACCGAAACCCCATTCTATTTTCCGAACCGGGAGGCTCTGGTAGACCTTTACACCGACATTGTCAACACCCCCGGCGTTGAACAGCATGTTTTGAGCCATGCGACAATTGCCCCGGCGGTCGTGGATCCGATTTTGATCAAACAACTTTCCGAAGTTCTGTTGCCGAAAAGCCCGATTCACTTTCCGTATTTGAGCAGTCACCCCGATAAGAAAGCAATGGCCCCGCTGATCGGGCTCGAAACCGGATCAGTCCGGATGGCCAAGAAAGTAATGGCCAGTAAAGGGGTTCCGTTTTCAATTGAAGACTGGCCAAGCGTGGTTTTAGAAGGGCTTAAAGTGTTGAACGAAAACAACTGGTTTCCCGCCATGACGCTGATTATCGGCAACCCTGACGAAACTGACGAAGACAACATGGCCACACTCGATCTGATTTACGAGATGGAACGGCGCGGTCTCTTTGCTTTTTTGATCCCTTCGATTTTCACCCCTCTGCACGATACGCGGATGGAGATGGAAAAAGGCGTCACCCAAACCAGACAATTAACGCCGCTGCAATGGCAACTGATGATGAAATGCTGGAAGATGAATCTCCGTCCGGGTCAATATAGCTGGTGGGGACCGACCGCCTGGCGTCTCGGTTCGATCGGAATGTGGCTCTATAAACTCCGCAAAATCAACGGACCCAATTTTACTTATCCATTGTTGATGTTTTCGGGCGCACTTTCCGAAAAACGGCTCGAAAAGATGGGCAAAATTTATGTCGGAAAACCCATCCAAACTAAGAGCCGCAAAGAGTTACTGGCAACGCTGAAACCTAAAATGCGTCAATATTTGCGAGCCGATACGGGTGATATGACGGATGATTATCTGGTTAATGCGGCAACCGCCTAAATTGTTAAAAAATAAAAAAAGATTGCCGTTAGATAAATGCTATGGCAATCTTTTCTTTTTTATTCTCAAGTTCTGAAAGATCGCTCGATTAATACCATTGACCCTTGAAAACTATGCCATCAAGAGTCCAACGAACTTCAGTTGGTTGAAGGGTTAAAACCGCCACCAACTGAAGTTTGTTGGACTTTTGAGGACAAAATTTAATGCACAGTTTCTCAAGGTAAATGTTATGACTTTACGCTTGAGCGTGCTACCTCGGGGCTTCGCTGGAGGTGAGTCGCCTCAAGGCGGGATTCAAAACGTCAGAAAACTTAAAAATTGCTCTACTTATTTGCTCAAAAGCGTTCCAAAAATCCCCATCGGTAAACTATAAACTGCTTCATTGGTCGAGACGATCATCTCGCCTTTTCGGGTAAAACACAGTCCGATCAGATTCATTCCGGCAACCATGATCTCTGCTTCTTTTTCCGATGAGATTCTGATGATCCCGCGCCGCCCCTGCAAACAAGCGGCGACATACAAATTTCCCGATTGATCAAAGGCCAAGCCCTGCGGTCTCCCCAACCCACGGAAAAACTCACCCTCAACTCCTTGCGAGTCAACCATATAAATCGAATCAAAGCTCGACAGACCGGGGGCCGTCACATAAAGATTTCCCGCCGTATCAAAAGCCAGATGATAAGCTGAAACCGAAGGCTCCAGCGAGGCGAAGGGTTTGGGGATGCTGAGGCTCGAAACTTCATAAATCGTTCCGCTTCGATCACCGACAAACATTTTTCCATGCGAGTCAAAGGCGATCCCGGTCGCAATACCGAGTTCTGAAGCATAGGGCAGAACTTCATCGTTTTGACTGATTCGGTAAACGTCTCCGTCAGCCCGATTAGTGACGAACAGTTGACCGAGTTTATCAAAGGCAACACCCGTCGGATTTAAAACATCCACCGACATTTCCTGCAGATAGCCATCGGATTCGAGCCGAAAGAGGGTAATCGGCAGTGACTGCCCACGGGAACCGGAACGAGTCAGAATAATCGAATCATCTTTTGGGTCAACTGCCGGATTTGCCACCAGATGCAGATCATCCGCCAACTTTTTAGCGACCGTGATGACGACTGATTCGCTCCGGTCGGCTCCGCTTTCGAGGTAAATTTCAACTTCGTTAGTGTCAAATTTTTCCGGCACGACAGCCAGGATTCGATGTGCCGAAGCCCCGACTAATCTGGCTCGTTGTCCATCAAAGAAACATCCGTATCCACTCTCGAGATTTACCTCAAAACCTTCACAATCAATAATCACTTCGCCGCCCGGTATTGCAAATTTGGGTGAAACGGATAAAATTTTTCCTGCTTTATTCATAAAAGTATAGTGTAATCTTTCAAAGTTCAAAGTTCAAAGTGATATACTATTTCCCTCGGAGGATTAGTTTATTAGCAACGTCCAGGGCTTTACCAAAGGCTTAAAACATAACCAACTCAAACGCATCGAAAAACTTTCGACCCGGCGCCTCGCTCCCAGTGAAATCGTCTCGCCCGAACTGGCCCGTCAGATGTCCGAAATTTCGCACGAAACCGGCCGGCTGATCGGCGTCTTAATCAATCGTAAAGGACAGGTTGAATATGTGATGGTTGGCGATTCGAAACGAATCTGGCTTCCCGATTTTAAACGGGTGCGGGTCGCTCAGGATCGTTTTCGCGGGCTTCGATGTGTTCATACCCAGCTTTTAGGCGAAAAATTGACTCAGGACGATTTGACTGACCTGGCGCTGCTTCGGCTTGATCTGATGGCTTCGATTCAGGTTGATGCGAAAACCGGCTTGCCGAATCTGGTTCACGCTGCCCATCTGTTACCGACGACCGCCGAGCAACTGGAAACCGAAGCGCAAACACTGCCCTACGAATTTTTAACCCCGCAGATTCCGTCACAACTGGAGACGGATTTTACCGAACTCATTAATTCGCTCGAAGAAGAAATGGCTCGGAATCGGCAAACGGCTCGAACCCGGCAGACCGCCCGTGACCGGGTGATTCTGGTCAGCGTGACAACCAATTCGATTTTTGAAGCAGAAGAATCAATGGCTGAACTCGAAGAACTGGCGCTTTCGGCAGATGTTATTGTTTTAGATAAAATAATCCAACGCCGCTCGGAGATTGACCGAAAAACGGTGTTAGGAAAAGGCAAACTCGAAGAATTATTGATTCGGGCGATGCGTCTCGGGGCCGACTTGATTGTTTTTGATGCCGAACTGACTCCGGCTCAAATTCGTTCGCTTTCCGAAGCGACGGACTTAAAAGTGATTGACCGCCCGCAATTGATTCTCGATATTTTTGCCCAACGGGCCCAGTCACGAGAGGGGAAGATTCAGGTTGAACTAGCCCAGCTCAAATATATTCTGCCGCGGTTGGTAATGGGGCAGGATTCGGCCTTTTCGCGGCTCGCCGGAGGTATCGGAGGGCGCGGTCCCGGTGAAACAAAACTCGAAACAGATCGGCGGCGAGTCCGCGATAAAATTAATCGGCTCGAAAAAGAAATTGACGGCGTGAGTCGTCAGCGTCAGGAACGCCGCAAGCATCGGGTGCA
>JANOEF010000787.1:0-4770 GCA_031413075.1 Acidobacteriota bacterium
GTGAACAAAGGGGTTTTCGAGAATATGAGCCGTGGCGTCAGCTGCTGAGAGAGTAATTGTAATCACAAAATCCGTTGCTACAAATCCGAGTAAAACCAAAACAAAAAGTTTCCCTTTCCAACGTGAAAGCAAAGATTCCAACATTGAAATTGAGCCTTCACCATGTGGACTTTCGGTCGCCACCCGATTATAAATTGGTAATGCACCAAATAATGTCAACAGCACTAGTACAAATGTTGCTACGGGAGATAAAGCACCCGCAGCTAAAAAGGCAATCCCGGGCTGATAACCAAGGGTCGAAAAATAATCTACTCCGGTCAAACACATTACTTTCCACCAGGCATGCGTTTGATGTTGGCCTTCCTGTTCATGCGGCCCCTCAATCTCCTTCACCCCTTTCATCATCCACAGACGAAACCAACTTTCTTTTTTTTCCGAATTCTCCATAATCTCCGCTTCAAAGACAAAAAACCGAAAGACGAAATAATCATCTTGCGGTTCGCGCATTTATCTCACAACTTTATTTTGATAAAAATTATCAGCACAAATCTGAGGGGGGTATTTCCTCTAATACTTTTTCTTCCAGTAAATTCTAAATTTTACGCTGATTCAAATTTTGGTCAAGTTACCAAAAGTAATTAAGGTGATAAAAGGTTTGGTTTAAAAATTAACAGGGCAACGTCTCCCACACCGTTGCCCCTAGGTCACAAGTCCTCACCCCTCGTGACCAAATGTTCACCGGGGAGGTGAACATTTATGATTATCCATAACTAATAAAATTTTGCAACTAAAAAAATAGCCAAAATGATTTTTTTTGATTTAATTTCTAAACTTGTTTTATATCAACTAAATAGAAAAGTCGCTCAGGTTGCTCAAATCATTCATTAGCCCCCCGCGAGACATTTTCTAAATCCGCAAATGCGACAATCAATAACAACACGACCAAACTGAGAGTGGCCAAAATGTAAAGAAATGCAATTTGTTCCCACACCAATAAAGCGCCAATCACCAAAGCGGTTAAAACCAACCAAAAAAGTGCGATTGTCCGCCGGCTAAATTTATTAATAATTTCAGACATCATTCTTCCTCACAATAAAATTTCAAAAAAAGGATTCTAACCAATATTTGCCAACTTGTCACCTGAGGTTTTGGTTATTCAATTATTCTTAAAGGTAAATCAAGTAAACTATTTTCTATTAAATCAGCATTTCTAATCAGCGGCGGAAATTTTCTTTTTTCACTTCCATTTTGTCTAACCTCAATTATATCATACTTTTGTAGAATAACATCCTGTTCAGAAGTATCTGAAATTTTTTCAAAATTTACTTCAAATATTTTTATTGCGCCTTTTTCTTTACGGTAAATAGTGACATTTTTTTGATCTGCGTTTTTTGAAAATCCACCTGCACTGGCAATCGCCCGGGTGACGGTCATTTGTGAACGCGTGTTAATCTGGCGGGGATTAACCACCCCGCCGATGATATAAATCGGTTCTGCCTCTAAAACCGTGATAATATCCCCGCTCAAGATAAGCGGATTTGACGGTTGATCACCTTTTAAGAGTTCGGCCACGCGGATATTTAAAGTTTTTGAACCGACTTCTTGTTTAATTTTAACCGTCGAGTTTTCTTGTTTATCATTACTTTCAGTTGTTTCGCAATTTAGCCGGCTGGATCTGATAATTTGGATTTCTCCACTTGATTTTTCAGTCAAACCACCGGAAATAATTATAAGTTCATTGAGCCTAATTTCTCTCTGGATTTTGAAACGCTGCGGTTTTTTAACAGCACCAAAGAGGTAGGAAATCGGCCTTCCCGAACGGTCAAGAATCTTAACTTGAACTTGTGGATTGCGCAGTAACTTCTGATAACCTTTAGCAATATCAGCCGCAACTGCCGATTCAGTTCGGCAAAGAGCAAAAATCGGCTCATCCACAAAATCAATCCCATCCAGGTACCCTTCCGGAGTGAGAGTTCCTCGCCAATCAAATTCTGTGCTCCCGACAATGTCAACATCAATCAAATCACCAAGCTGAATCAGGTTGGGACGGGGCGTTGAATCAGAAATCAAACTTGTATTTTCAGGACGTGAAATTGTCTCTGGTGGAGTTTGAGCAAATGCGGAAACAATCAAAAATATTGAGCAAACCGAACAAATTGATAAAAAATACTGCATTTTATTATTAGAGCTCGACAAAATTTGTTAATACCGGTGAAGCCTAACCTTGACCCGTTTTCTGACTTTAACTCTTTTTTCATTTTGATAATTCAGATTTGATTGAAAATTATTATCAGATTTAAGCCCTTCTGACGAATCAGTCAAATTAGATTCTACGACCGATTGTATCTCTAAATTAGAAACCTCAAGATTAGATTTGATGCCTGAAATTTCATTTGAATTTCGGGTTCTTTTGAGTTTTCTAGGAACTGTCCCAGGGAGGGCAAACCCCTTAAATTCCCAATTACAAGCATTACAAAGTAAGTTATACCGAAAAATCAACTTAAATAAAAATGAAGTGGGCCGATATCCAAGTCGGATTCTTTCACTATCACATTTCGGGCATTTTAGATTTGCCATATTTTTTTCTAGTTTGGGGATAGTAAAAAATTATTCTAAGTTTATTAATTTCTTGCGCGATATTTCCCGCAACTTTTCGATTTCCGCATTTATTTGTTCTGCAACTTTTTCGTGTTCGTGGGTTCGTTCATTTTCTCGGGCCAGAAAAAATAATGCATCCCGATAATGATTTATTGCACGTTTGTAGTTTTCCTTAAAAGCCGCTCTTTCAGCCTGTTCAACCCAATGCGACACTTTTATTGAAATGATAAACTCTTTTACTGCTTCAGTTGACTCCACTAATTGCTGTTCATCGGGATAAAATTCAAGCGCCGAAAATAAAACACTTAAAGCACGTTGGGCATTTTCTAATTTTTCATTGATGGCCACATTTATTTTTGCTTCTTTAATTCTATTTTGTGATTCAATCGAAGACCAATTTAGTAAGTGAAACTTATGAAATTTTTGTATTTTTTCACGACCTTTCCTAATTGAAGATAATCTGGGGGAAACGACATTAATCGTTTCCAATTCTTTCAAACTATATTCTAAGTATGCATTACACATTTCGAAAATTTCAAAGTGTACTTCCGAATGTCTTCCTAAAACCTGCGCAGCTTTCGATTTGGTCTCAATTTCTTTGATGATTGTATTATTTTTTTCGATGCTTAATTTGTTTTTTTCAGTTCTTTTTTGGGTCTGGTGGACTAAATTTTTAAGATTATAATCTAATCTTTTTTGTGCTAAAAACCTATTTTGATAATATCTTTGCAACACTAATTCCCGAAACAAAACTGCCAACGCTAACAAAAAACTGGCTGTAATTCCAGCCGGAATATAAGCTGCATCTTCTTCGATACTGTTCAAATACCCCCAAACAACAAAAAAAAGCCCAATACTAATCGCAGCCATCAACACATAGTAATTAGCGGGAGCGAGCCAAAAAGGACGCTGATTTATTTTCGGGAGGGGCATTTTTTGAATTCGAATATTCCTTCCCGACCTTCCATTCAACAAGTTACCCGCCAAACTTTGCACTCCTTTTAAAATTTAGGTTAAATTAAGGTAAAATTAACTTTTATAGTCTTTATTTTCAGTCAACTTGTCAATAATAAATCAGGATTTTCTATTAATCTTCAAGATTTTGTTATACTAACATTCGATTTATGAAAAAGAAATCCAAAAAGAGTGACCACCTTATTTTTGATTCTATTCGGAAACCGACTGCTCCGCCATCTCAAAAAATTGGCCAAAATAAGCCAGAGGAACAAGTGTATCCGGCTCGCCGTAAAGTAAAACACAAAAAAACTGAGTCAAACGATGAATAAAAATGAGTATATTCCGAAAATATTATCAAAAAATTGTCAAACCTAGTGTTTGGGCCAGACCCAATATGCTGGTTACTTTTCGTGCTGAACTTATGCCCGGAAAAAGCCGAGAAGAGAGAACCTTTAAAATAGTGAAAGTGATGGACAATGGGCGGGTCATTTTAGCAGATTTTAAGGGTGAACACCGGCAAAGCGAATTCGAACCAGTAATTTCGTCTAAGTAAAAATAATTATGTTTTTAAAAGTAATAAATCCTTCCGACTTCAATAATTTCCAATGTCTTGATATTGAGGTTTCTGAGTTCGGCAGTGATTTGGGTGAGATAAGCTGGCTTGAGATTAAAAACATAAATGGGGCAATTCAGATGTTTAAATTTAGCAATTTCTTTTTTCAATTTATTTGGAGTAAGATGGTGGGAAGCATGGGCTAAATCGTTCAATTCATTAGGAAAAGCACACTCAATCAACAAAGCATCTAAACCACTCTCACAATTCAAAACTTCCCAAAATGTGTCCATTTCGGCGGTATCACTGGAAATTGCCACTTTACTCTTAGAATCAGAAAATACAAAACCAACCGTCGGAACTTTGTGATTTACTTGAATTGGTATGAATTGCAAATGTGCCGCGGTAAATTTTTGTTCTATGACAAAGGGAAAATAATTCATAACCTCACCAAATTTGTTTTTTAATTCAGTAAAACGAGGGTAAATTGTCCAGTTAAAAACAAAGTCCTCAAGTGATTTTATAACTTCTGGGAGAGCGTGAATCCTGATTGGAGTTTCCAATGTAGCAAATAAATCGTCAATAAAAAGTGGGAGCCCGGCAATATGATCAAGATGGGCATGGGTCAAAACTACATCTCGAATCTTTTCTTTTTGCAATTC
>JANOEF010000788.1:0-3290 GCA_031413075.1 Acidobacteriota bacterium
TACGTCGCCTGTGTGCGGAGCGGCAAGACGGTCGAGAGCGTCAAGATGCTGTTGGTGCGCTGAACGGTCCGGCCCTGCCGTCGTTGACGGCGGCCGGGCCGGAACATCAGGCGGCGGTCATCGGTAGTTTGGTCGAAGCCGTCAAGCAGACGACGCACCTGAATTCATTTGTCGAGTTGAGTTTAGCCCCGACATTTCGGCATCGGTGGCACAGTATTTATGCCATCACCGATGCCGAGATCTCCATTTGGTAATAGAAACAAAAATAAATATTTGATTAAGGGGTATTTGTAGGATTAAATCATTTAGCAGGATCAAATAATTTAAGGGCACATTATATAACAATCTTAACAATAATCCAAAATTGCCATGGTCCGGATTTAAAGTAAAAAAAGCCTTCTTCTTACGATAAAAATCATGACGTTTTGACGCACAGTAAGTATTATGGAGATTTGGAAAGGTAATTGGAATCCGTAGAACTACTCCATTTTATTAGAGTATTTCTACCTAATTTGGGTGAGTAGTTCTACTCTATTTAGATTTTGGATTTTAGATTTTAGATTTTTTTGATTTTAGATTTTAGATTTTGGATTAGTCGGATTTTTAATCAGACCATTTAAGCAGGAAAGAAACTTTGGCCAAACCGAAGGCGCTTGGATTTTATGATTAAACTCTAATCAATACCCAATCCAAAATCTAAAATCTAAAATCCAAAATCTAACTGAGTTGGTCTTTATGGTCAACGGCAAATTTGAGCAAACCGTGCGAGCCTTTCAAATCAAGTTTAACGGCGATCCGGGCGCGGTGATTTTCGACGGTGCGGACGCTGATAAACATTTGGTCGGCGATCTCTTTGCTGGTCAGATATTCGCTGATGAGCACCAAGATCCGTTTTTCGGTGGGTGTCAGAGTATTGATCGAAGGCTGGTTTTCCGTCAGTGCTTCGGTTTGCCGGCTCCGGGAAATCAAAAAGGTTGAAAGCTGTGGGCTGATAAAATTCTCACCCCGGCTGACGGATTTGACCGCATCGATCAGATCGGCCATCGCCGAATCTTTGAGGACATAGCCCTTGATCCCGAGATTCAAAGCGGTGTTAAAAACCGATTTTGTTTTATGCATGGTCAGGAAAATCACCCCGACCGGTATTTCCCGGGCAAAAATTGTACTAGCTACTTCAAACCCGTCTTTTTCGGGCATATCAATATCCAGAATGGCGACATCTGGCTTTTCAGAAATTATCAATTTGAGCGCCTTTTCGCCGTCATCCGCCTCGCCGATAACCTTGAAATTTTCTTCGGTTTCGAGGAGTTGCCGCAATCCGCTCCGATAAATCGGATGGTCATCGGCAATAATAATTCTAATCTCGTTTTTCATCGTTTTTGATTTTCACCCTGACCATCGTCCCTTCTCCGACCGAGGATTTGATGGAATAAGTTCCGCCCAGCAGACGTGCCCGTTCCGACATCCCTTTCAACCCGAAACCGCGACTCTTTTCTTTGGCTGTTTCCGGCACAAATCCCTGTCCATTGTCCTTGATGGTCAGTTCGACCTGATCATTTTCCCTGACGATTCTGATTTTGACCAGAGCGGCTCCGGAATGTTTGATGATATTGTTCAGACTTTCCTGGACTATCCGGTAAAAATTGATCTCATTCTGCGGAGAAAAAACACCGTCGAGTTCTGTTATTTTAACATCAAATTCGATCTCCGAGGAATCCGCCACCCGCTCGATCATTTCCCCGATAGCGCTCGTCAATCCAACTCTTTCCAGATGCGATGGACGCAGATAATAAGCGATTTCCCGCACCTGTTCCAATGCTTCCGTGGCCGAGCCGGAAATTTCATCCAATTGTTCGAGGACGGATTCGATTTTTTGTTCCTGCCCGGTTTCTTTATGGATCAACTTTTCACCCAAAAAAGCCCGGTTCTTGATGATCAGCAAACTTTGGCCGATCCCGTCGTGTAGTTCCGCGGCGATTCGTTTGCGGTCATTTTCCTGTTCTTCGATCAATTGGCCGGCAAAGGCTTCCTGGATTTCTTTTTCAAAGCGTAGTTTTGAAATCTGCGGATAAACGATCAGGAAAATAATTCCGATGACCACCACAACCATCAACGTCACAAACCACCAGGTGAGCCAGAACGGAGGCAGAATCGTAATTTTGATGGTCGCGCCTTCATTATTCCAAAAGCCGTCATTATTCGAGGCAATCACTCGAAAAGTATAAGTTCCGGGCGGAATGTTGGTGTAAAAAGCTCTCCGCTGCGTTCCGATTTTGACCATTTCTTTGTCAAAATTTTCAAGCTGATACGCATATTGATTTTTGCCAGGCTCAGTAAAATCAAGCGCGGCAAATTCAAACGAGAAAAATCGCTGTTCGTAATTGAGCGTAATTTCTTTGGTTTCGGTAATTGTTTGTTTCAACGGGGAATCTTTTTCACGGAAAGAAATCTCTTTGTTAAGAATTTGAAAATCCGTCAAAACCACGGGCGGAGGATTTGGATTGTCTTTGACATCCGAAGGGTAAAAAGCATTGAACCCATTGATGCCGCCAAAGAATAATTCACCGCTGGTGCTTTTGAAAAAGGCGCAGCTGTTGAATTCGTTATGTTGCAGACCGTCTTTTTTATCAAAGTTTTTGAAAGTTCTGGAGCGCGGATCGAAACGGCTGATTCCGTTATTGGTGGACATCCATAAGTTGCCTTCATCGTCACTCAAAATCCCGTAAATAACATTGTTGGGCAGTCCGTTTTTTTCGGTCAAAACGGAAAAGGCGTCAGTGTGTTTGTCAAAACGGTTGAGTCCGCCGCCTGCTGTCCCGAGCCAGAGCACATTCGGCTCAAAAGGGTCGGGAGCAATTGTCCGCACGGCATTATGGCTCAAACTGTTCGGATTTTGCGAGTCGTGGCGGTAGATCTTGAAAGTTCCGCCGTTCGGGTCGAATCTGAATACCCCGTCAGCCGTCCCGATCCATAAAAACCCGTCCAAATCCTCGTAAATTGCCGGATAGCTTGAATCCATCGCTTTGTCTTCGGCTCCGGGATCAAAGGGATATTCGGTAAAATCATTCCTCACAGGATCGAAACGATAAATGCCGTAAAGCGTAGCAGCCCAGAGGTTTTCGGCTCTATCTTCAAACAGTTTATAAACAATATTCCCAAACGGGAATTTACGGGGATCAGGCCGGACATCGGTGGAAATAAACTGTTCTGCCTTTCCCTGGCGCAGGTCTATCTTCAACAAAAATCGGTCAGTGCCGGCCCATAAGGCGCCTGTCTTGTCCTGCAGCATC
>JANOEF010000789.1:0-2893 GCA_031413075.1 Acidobacteriota bacterium
ACCCGCTTAAACAATGGAAACTGAGTCCGATTGACCAGGAAGCCCAGGGAATGTGGGACAAATATACCATGTATAAAGAAAAAATGTTTAGCCGCACTCATACTACTTTTAGCCCCTGGATCATCGTCGAAGCCAATGACAAGAAGCAGGCCCGGCTCGAAAGTATTCGCCACGTACTTTCGATTATGGAGTATTCGGGAAAAGAAGATTCGTCCACCTCACTCTACCCCGATCCGAATGTGGTGACGAGATTTCATCGGCTCGCTAGAAAATTGGATTGAGAAAAAACAAATAAAACTGAGAAGTTTGATATTCTCAAAAAATTGCGAAAGATCAAAAAGTAACATCTTCTGAATCTTCATCGGCCGGATAAAAAACTTTTTCTAAAAACAACCCTGAAGGCGGAGCCGTGTATTGGGCGGAAAAATTGGACTTTTCTTTCAACATCTGCTCAAATTCGGGCACGCTGAGGTTTCCGCGCCCGATTTCAACCAGTGTTCCGGTCAATCTCCGAACCATTTTCCACAAAAAATTCCGGGCATTGATGCGGAAATAGATCATTTGTTTATTGGTCATTAATTGAGCCGAATTAACATTAACCTCGGTTGAATTCTTTTCGTTCTCAAGTTCACAAAATGATTGAAAATTATGTTTGCCGACCAATAGTTTAGTCGCCTGATTCATCGCCTGAAGATCGAGCTTATCTTTGACCCACCAGACGTGATTTTTGGCAAACGCGGTTCGGCGGGTCGAGATCTGATAAAGATATTGGCGAGAAAGGGCGCGGTGCCGGGCATGAAATTCATTGGGAACAATTTTGGCCCGCAAAATATTGATGTCATGCGGCAGACGGTCGTTGAGAGCATAAATAAGCTGGCGCGGTTTGACCTCTTTGACCATACTGTAAACTCTTAAATGAGCAATCTGAGCCAACGCGTGAACTCCCGCATCGGTGCGTCCCGCACCCCCAATCTCGGTTTTATTGGCAAAAATATCCGCCACCGCTTTGGCCAGCTCGCCTTGCACAGTTCTCACTTCGGGTTGAATTTGCCAGCCTCGGTAGCGAGTTCCTTCGTATTCAATTTCTAATTTCCAGGTTTGCATTTTTTCCTTAATATGGAGGTTCAGCAGGTCCGTCATAACCACACATTCCAAGTCGCGGAGAATTTACCAAACGAATCGGGTCGCCATAATCATCGTGTGGATGACTTTCGGTATGTTCGTCACATAACATTCCGTGAGATTCGCCCTCATATAAACATTCGACGCAAAGATGGGTGGCAACTTTATTACAATCTAAACATTCCATTTCCGGCATTTGATTGCGAGACATTAAAAATATTGGATTTTTCGTTAATGATTTTCCTTGCCGTGTTCCTATCAATTCGACAATTGTTTCGCTGGTTGTTCCAAAATCATAAGAATGATAAATTGCTTTTTCTTTTTTGAAAGTGCTTTCGACAGTTTCGTCCATATCAATTTCATCTTTGAAAAAACCACCCCGCGAAAACTCGCTCATGTGACCGCAACATTCAAGCCAAATCGCTTTCAAATATTCATCTAAATCTTCTAAATTGGCTGAATCATTGACCTCTAAATCAAGCCAAAAATCGGTAGTGTATGGATGTTTAGCCCGCAGATGAAATAGTTTTTGTGAACTTCGATTACTTTTTTCAGCTGTTTTAACAGCCTCTTGTCTTTTTGCACACTTGTCTAAATGATTGAAAAGTTTCCGTCTAGTCATTACTTCCTGACAAAAACAACATTTTCCAGTGGGTTGTTTTCTTTCTGCCATTTGCTTACACTCCTTTTCCGATTTTTACTTTCTCACGATATTGATTGATCGCCACATAGGTGACTTCGGCTTCGGTTACTTTAACGGCTTGCCCGTGCGAGCCGACCCGTTCGGCTTCGACCACGATTTTTATCGTGATCGAAGTATTTCCAACCCTGGTTGTTTCGGCATAAAAACTGACCAGATCGCCGATAAAAACCGGTTCGTGAAAAATAACTTCTTTCATCGCCACCGTCACAAATCTATCGTGTCCGGTATGGCGAACTGATTCGACACCTCCGGCCACGTCAATATAACTCAGGATAATTCCGCCAAAAACGGTGCCGTGGGCATTGGTATCGCGGGGCATCATTGTCAGGCGAATCGCTACTTCGCGTTTTGTCTCAGATTTTTCGTTTTCCATAAACTCAATTTTGCAAACAAATTATCGTGGCCAACATGGTGGCCGCGTGCTTTCGGTGATTATTTGAAATGGCAAAAACATTGCCCTGCACGATGGTTAAAGTTTTGCCGGCGCGAAGCACCCGCGCCTCGGCCAAAAAATTTTCACCAATCGCCGGAGATAAAAGATTGACTTTGAATTCAACACTCAGCACCTCCGCCCCTTTTGGCATCAGCGAAAAAGCCGCGTAACCGCAGGCACTATCGGCAATGGTGGTGATAATTCCCGCGTGGACGAAACCGTTTTGTTGCGTTAAATCTTTTCGATACGGCAATTCAATCTCAACTGAACCCGCTTCGACTTTGGTGATTTTCGCTCCGATAAGCTTCATCACAGGCTGGGCAGCAAAGCTTTCACGCACCTTTTTAACAAAATCTTCGTCTTTCGGTTCAAAATTCATGTGAGATGTTTGAGCGTCCAATTTTTGATAGCGTCCCGCAATTCGTTCAGATGTTGGTCAAAAAAATGTCCGCAATTTTCAAAGATAACCATTTCTTTGTCATCGGTTTTGGAAACACTCTCGAACAGTTGCCGCAGTTTTTCGACCTGGCCAAATTCGTCCTGGTCGCCGTGAACAAATAGAATCGGTTTCTCGCAATCGTGCAAAAATTCAAAATCGTATTTATCAACCGGTGTTCCGATACTGATTAGCCTCA
>JANOEF010000790.1:0-4275 GCA_031413075.1 Acidobacteriota bacterium
ACGGATTCGACTGTTTATAATCATTCAGAGTTTTGCCGTCAATGAATTCAGTGGCAATAAAATGCATTCCGTCCGATTCGCCGATTTCGTGAATGGTAATTATATTCGGATGATTAAGTGCCGAAGCAGACTTCGCCTCACGGACGAAACGGCTCATTCGGTCCTTATCTTCCGCAAATTCGGACGGCAAGATTTTCAATGCGACTTTTCTATCAAGTTTCGTATCCTGTGCCAGAAAAACCTCGCCCATCCCGCCTTTGCCGATGGCAGAAATGATACGGTAATGTAAAATTTGGTCTATATTCGGGGTTGTCATTTTGTTTGTTAATCTTACAGCAATAATCATCCATCACAAAATTCTCTTTTGTGTGGAAAAAGAATGCAATAAGCTTTTTCAAACTAGAATGATGAACCGCCGAAAAAAATATCAGTGGCGCTGGTAAACTATTTTTCCGCCGACAATTGTCGCGACGGCACAACCGCGAAAAGCGTGAGTGTGAAACATTTGAAAACTTGTTCTCTTCGAGCCCGGTTTTAAGCAGTAATGCAAAATTAAAAATGCAAAATGCAAAATTATGAAATACCAAAAACCACTTGTAATCAATTTCGTAATGACCAAAACTTTTACCCGCTTCCAGTTTTTTCGGTTCGATAATCAAACTGGCAACCTCTCCGATTGCCCCTTGCTCCATAAAACTGCCGACATTTTCCGAATCAGCCAGTAAAGTTTCGACTTCACGGCGCAAAGATTCGTCATCGCAAACTTTATCTAAAAAAGCCGCCCGGTTTTCAGGCGCAAGTTTCAGCGCATCGCCTAAAATCTCCTTCACCTTTTTCCAACTCTCGGACATTGTTTTTATGGTCGGCTTTTGCCTCTGAAAATGTAGCACACAATTGCAAATTGCTTTACGGCGTTTGTGCAAACTCGCGCTTATATCTTTCATAGTGCGCTTTCAATTCCTCCATGAACCGGATGAATTCAGGTGCTTGTCTGATTCGGTTTAGATAGGGATCGCGCTCGAACAGGGTGTAGGAGGGGAATCCCTTGGCGGCAGTCTCTCTCAACCATTTAACAGCTTCATCACTCTTGCCCCCAACCGCATAGAGGCAAGCGATCTCGTAAGTCGCGTGATGGTAATTAAAGGCTTGGGGATTTATGTCACTCAGCAAGAAAGTAGTCGCCGCTTCGGTAGTGCGGAAGTCTCCCTTCAAGGCAGCAAGGAAAGCTTGTTCGAACTTTACGCCGGGTTCGTTGGGATAATTGATTAAAATCTCATCAAGTTTTTTTTGCGCCTCATCCAAACGACCTTTCCCTTTCAAATACCGTAACGACGTAGGGGCGTCAGGTTTAAATTTCTGATAAGTAGCGAGCCATTCATCATACTTGTTGACGAGACCGATATGGGCATGGATCATGTATTTGACATGTTCGCTCGTTGGGTCAATATCGAGCGCGCGTTGATAAGCGCGGTCACCTAAATCTTCAAGCCCGAGGTGATAGTAAATGCTTCCGAGTTCGACGTGACCGATGTTCGGGTTGAGCTGTTGCGCCAAGAGCAACTCACGAACTGCGGTTTCACTCTGCCATCCTTCGTATGCGCTGCCCAGCAGGTAATGACGCGCGATGTGAGTCTCGGCAAGTTGCGGGTCCAGCGCGTCCGCCCTATTGATTTCTTCCCTCGCCCGCTCCGCCCACACCGCCTGCTCCTCGATAAAGTTCGCCATCCAGATATAAGCATTGGCGAGTTGCGCGTGCGCCAGCGCGTAGTCGGGATCGGCTTCAATCGCCTTTTTGAAAAAATCAATAGTCGCTTTCATCTGCGGTTTCGCGTCGTTGCCGAAGCCGCGCCGGTCGAGGCTATAGACACCCCTCACATAATATTCATTTGCAATTGCGTTCGACGTGGAACGCTTATTGAAACGCGCCTGTTGCGCCGGGTCGAGTTGCAGCCGCAGACGGGAAGCAACCTGCTGCGCTACTGTATCCTGAATCGAGAAGATGTCGGTAGAGCGCATATCGAAACTGTCAGACCATAAAGATATGCCGTCGCTAGTGCGTAACAGATTAACGCTCACGCGCAAACGGTCGTCGGCACGCTGGATGCTACCTTCAAGCACCGCGTCGGCATTTAACTGGCGTGCGGCGGTCAGCACGTCCGTGTCTTCGGTCAGATAACGGCGCACCGCGCTCGTCGGGCGGACGGTCAATTCACCCGTCTGACTGATTCGCCTAATAACCGCGTCGGCAATACCTAAACCCAAATAATTTTCGCCCTCGTCGAGCGATTTCAGCGGCAGAACGGCAAGCGATTTAATTTCCGGCTGAGGCGCGACGGAAGTTTGCCGCCAACGCCAGACGAATGCGAGCGCGCCTAACATCAAAACCGTCAAAACGGCGACGTAAATCGTGCCGCGTCGCGTCGAAAGCAGACGGCGAAATCGCCCGTCGTGCTTTGCCGTCTGACGCTCGGCGATATTTGCCGTTTCTGCCGCGCCGATTTTTTCGGGCGGAGCGGAGCGTTCCAATTTTTCCGCAAAACTTAGATTTTCCTTTAGCTCCTTCAAATCGCCCGAAAGACCTTTCATCGTTTGATAACGTGCATCTTTGTGTTTGCGGAGCATTTTCGAGACAATTCTTTCCAATTCATCAGGCACGTTTGACGAATATCTGGAAAGCGGTTGCGGTTCAGCCTTGATCAAATTTGCAAATGTTTCCGACATCGAATCGCCCGCAAACGGCGTGCTGCCTGTCAGCATTTCGTAAATCATCACGCCAAGACTAAAAATGTCGGTGCGTTCATCAACCCGTTCACCTTTGGCTTGTTCAGGCGACATATAATTGACCGTGCCTAAAATCATTCCTTTCGCCGTATTGTTTTGTTTAGCGGTTTCGTCTTCCAAACCGATGAGTGATTTGTTTTTCGGCTCAACTAATTTTGCCAAACCAAAATCTAAAATCTTCACATAACCATCGGGACGAACAATGATATTTTCGGGTTTGATGTCGCGGTGAATAATGTGAGCTTTATGTGCCGCGACTAGAGCATCAACAATTTGAACCGAGATGTCCAAAACTTCTGCTAATTTCAAGGGCGATTTGCCAAAATGCTCGCGCAAGGTTTCGCCTTCAATAAATTCGCTGACGATGTAATTTGTGTCGCCCGATTCGCCAATTTCGTGAATGACCAAAATATTCGGATGATTCAGAGCAGAGGCAGCTTTGGCTTCCTGAATAAAACGATTGAGATTCGATTGGTGACGGGCAAATTTTTGGTTAAGAATTTTTATCGCCACTTGACGGTCAAGTTTTTTATCCTGAGCGAGATAAACTTCGCCCATTCCGCCCGCACCGATTTGTTTGATGATTTCGTAATTTCCGAAACATTTGCCCGTTTCGATTTTTCTGGCTTCGGCTGCAATTACTTTCGCAACTTTGGCAACGGCGGGAGTTTCCATAAAATTCCCCACATTGTCGAGCAATGACAAAAGAGATTCGACTTCGGCACGCAAAGTTTTATCATCTCCGCAAACTTCGGCAAGGTAATTTTGACGTTCTTCGGGCTGACGGTGCACCGCCGAATCGAAAATCTCTTTTATTTTTTGCCAGTTATCGTCAGCCATTTTTTTAAGCCCGGAGCGCAACCGTCCCCGTTTGCAATGAGCGTCCGCTTTTTTACGCGAATAACCGTTCAATAGATCAAAACTTAAAATGAAACTTAAAGCGTCGGTAAATAGGCAAATTCGCTTAACTTTGATTTGCCGGATGATAAGCACTTTTTTGCGCTTTGCGCTCATTGCAACCGGGAGGGGTTGCGCTCCAGTTAATATCTTTTACAGCGTCAATTCCCGATGGAGCCAAACTTTTGCCATTAGCCAATCGCGTCTGACAGTTGATTCGGAAACGCCCAAGACCTCTGCCGTTTCCAGCACCTCTAAGCCGCAAAAAAATCGTAATTCGACCAACTTTGCCAGATCCTCATCTTTTTTCATCAGGCGATTTAAGGCTTCATCCAGAGCCAGTAAGTCAAAATCGTTTTCGTCACTAACGGCAATCGTTAAAGCCGCCTCAAGCGGCAAATTTTCCTGTTTGCCGCCGCGTCGGTCGCGATGTTTAGTTCGGGCATAATCAATCAAAATCCGCCGCATCATGGTTGACGCCACGCCGAAAAAATGTGAACGATTCTCCCATGAAACGTTATTTTGTCTGACCAGTTTGAGATAAACCTCGTGAACTAAGGCAGTAGTTTGCAAAGTGTGTCCGACGCGCTCTTTTTG
>JANOEF010000791.1:0-3331 GCA_031413075.1 Acidobacteriota bacterium
CCCATGAGTTCTTCGGCGTACAGTCCCCAACCTTCCGTTGCCATCGAGTCAGCCCACATCGCCGACGAGTCTTCAACGGCGCCGGGAGTGAGCCAGCGAATGGACGAAATCTCCGACGCGTACTTCGACATGTACTTGAAGTGCCAGTCGTGGCCGGGAAATCCCTCGTGGATCGCTGTGTCGGCAACGGATGCGCGGCTGTGCTCGCGCAATGCAGCAGCGTCGTTGCCGGTAGGCGTGAGGTAGAAGCGCCCGACTCCCGACTTCTTGAACGGCGGCGCCGGGAAGTACGTCGCATCCACAGTGCTGCGGAGCACGGGCGGCGTCGGCACGATGTCGAGCTGATAGTCCGCCGGAATGTCGAACAGGTTGCGCTCTCGGCCGTACGCGACCGCGCGAGCGGCGGTGTCCTTGTACCACTGCATCAACTGGTCGTCGTTCGCAGGCGACTCCGACGACAAATCCTCGAGCACTCGACGAATGCTCCAGGCGCGATCTTGGTCGGTGTCGAACGGCAGCTTGATGCCACGAGCTGCCGCGATCTTCTCGGCGACTTCCGCGATGCGACGCGTGTAGTGATCGACCTGCTCTGCTCCGTAATTGTACAGGTCGGCGGCTGAGCGTTCGTCGCGCAGCACGGTTTTCACGCGCCATTCATAGGCCGACTCGCCGAGTGCGAAGCGGTCAACGCCTTCGTTCAGTTGATACGTGGTCTCGAGCCACTCCGCGAATTTCTCAAATGCCTTCGCAGCGCTTTCTCCCGTGCGATATATTCCAGATCTTAAAAAAGATGATTTTAGTCTTTATGAAAACGGAGTCAAACAGAAAATTTCATTTTTTTCGACCTATGATGAACCGCTGAATATTGCACTTTTACTTGATACCAGCGGGAGTACGGCCGATGCTTTGAGTAAAATCAAAGTTGCGGGTAAAGAATTTATTGATTTGTTAAACCCTCAGGACAAATGTCTGATTGCCTCTTTTGATACTCAAATAAATGTTTTGAGTCGTTTCACTTCTGACCACAAAGCCTCAAAAAGGGCCTTAGACGAGGTTCAAACAGCCCGGCAGGATGGAACCGTTTTGCGTTCTGCCATCGAACAACTCATCAAAACTTCGTTCAATAATTTGGAAGGACGCAACGTCATTGTCGTTCTTTCGGACGGTAAGGATTTTGGAAGTTCAAACACGCAAACCCAATTGTTGAGTCTGCTCGAAGAATCCGATGTCGTAATTTATACGATTTTGTATAAAACCGGAGTCGGAGCAGACACATTGACGATCACCGCCGACGGCACGGTCAAAGAAGATAATTCCAAAACGAAGAAACAAAAAGCTCCTAAACCCCCCAGGAAAAAAGGCTATTCAATTACAATTCCGGGACAGGCTGACTTGCCTTCACAAGAGGAAATTGAGCGGCGCGAAAAAATTATCAGTACGCTTGCGATAGATTCCTACAAAGAACTTTCGGAGATTACGGCCGGCAGATTTTATTCCGGCGAGGCACCTGACCTGGATCAAGTTTTTAAGCGAATCGCCGCCGAATTAAGACAACATTATTGGCTCGGGTATCGTCCGACTGATACCAAAAAAAGTAAGGCTGCTGTTGAAATATTAGTAAAAGTTGAAAAAACTGATGTGGTGGTTCGGACTCGCGGAAAATTTCGCTCGAAACAGTTATAAATTAAGTTGGCAGTCGCTTTTTTTGAAGCCAAGATAATTTTTTTCAACTAAGCAGGTCAGCAAAAGATTTGCGACAGATTGAAAATAAAGAAAAGTGTGCCAATGGTTCAGTCGCTTTGGTTTTAGGGTTTTCTGCATTGTCCATAGTCCATTGTTAATTGTGCATTGGTGCTTAGCAGCTATGACAAATACCCCCACTTCCCAATTTTCAAATTATTGAACACATTATGTTAAATTTTCGGATAAATCATTTAATTTTTATTATCGGGATCGTCATTATTCTGAGTACAGATATTACGGCTCAGGAGAGAACTTGGACGACTTTTAACCACCCTCAGTCCGAATGGAGTATTTTGGCACCAGGTAGTTTGAGTCCTGACGAAGAAGCGAAAAAAGCGAAAGGAAGCAAAGGAAGTTATTCTTATGTTGATTTTAATGGCTTTTTTGCTGTTATTTATCAGAGCTATTCTTCGTGGGACTGGTTTGCAAAAAAAGACCGATATAAAAAGCAGCGCGATCTGGTCCTCAAAGCCTCTAACGGTAAATTGTTGAGAGAAGCTGATTTTACCGATGGGGATATTACCGGGCGTGAAATTTATATCCGGATGCCTGACACCCGGGTCATCAGCCGTGAAAGCAATATCAAGCCGAAACATCGGGTCGAACGCTTTCGGATGTTTTTTGAGGGGAAACGGCTCTATGTGATCTTGGCAGTTCTCCCGGAAGAAGAGATTGATACACCTGGGGTGAACAGCTTTTTTGAATCATTTGCCTTCAAGAAAAAATAAAGATATCAACTACTCCAACTAAATCGAAACGATGATAGATTGGAGTTTGAACCTGGCTCGAATAAAGAAACTAAATTTATGTTTTCAGCACAAATTACAAAACATTCTTTATCGCGATTCTCTCAGCCGTGTTTCAAGGTTGTTCCACTAATCCTGGCGGCTATTTTGCAGGTTGACGCAGATGGTAAATCTGTCTCTTTCGAGAGCTACAATCAATTGAACGCTTGTTTCTACCGTTTGCAACAAGTTCAATTACTTGATATTAAGTTCAATTGGGTGGAATTCTTCGGCGCATTTCACAATGGGCTTATAGCTATATTATACAACAGTTTGCAAGAGAAATTCAACTCTCGAAGCGGTTGGCAACGCCAGCCACTCAAATCTGCTACGCACTAGATTATGAGTGGAGTATCCAGCCTCAAACTAGGCTAGTCTCTGCGTAAAGAATTTTATGATGAAGTTTTTCAGCATTACAATTTTCACAATTTTGCTCACTATTTCCGGGTTTGCCCAAACTTATGGTGAAATCATCGTTCCAAACACTTTTATTCGGAAAGCTCCAAATCCAGCTTCGGATAAATTGCAAACACTTTTACAAGGCGAAAAAGTAACATTTGGTAATAAAGAGGAAACAAACGGCTGGGTTTATGTCATCAGTTCAGACGGTAAAATAAAAGGTTGGATCAGCATAAATACCTTTCGCACAGTAGTCTCGGAATCTATCAACCAATCAATTCCCCCCTCGAGACCTAAAACAACGCCCGATCCGACGCCCAGGCCGACGCCTGTTCCAGCTCCAACCAAAGTTCCAACCCCGGTTCCGTCTCCTCAACCGACCCCAGGTCGGTCGCCAACCCCGG
>JANOEF010000792.1:0-20497 GCA_031413075.1 Acidobacteriota bacterium
AAATCTTGATTTTGTCTAAAGTCGAGTTTATAATTTAGCTGACTTTTATTTCGGTTTGCGAAGTCAATACGAACTGGCAAATTTAACCATTGCTGAAATGCGCCAGAGATTTCATTTTGCCTATATCCAGGACGATTTTAAGGTTAATCGAAAATTGACTTTGAATCTTGGGTTACGTTATGAATTCGGCACGCCGTATTATGAAAAAAACAATCGTTTATCCAACTATGACCCGGTGACCAATTCAATCATTTTAGCCAAAGAGGGTTCGCTTTTTGACCGTGCTTTGGTGGAGCCGGACACAAATAATTTCGGTCCGCGGATAGGGTTTGCCTATAATTTGTTCGAAAAAACCGTCATTCGCGGCGGCTACGGATTGGGTTATATTTATCTCAATCGTTTGGGGAGTGCCGATATTCTAGGAACGAATTTCCCGACTATCACCCGGGCGGCACTAGCTCAAACAGCACCCGATTTGTTCAATAACCCGCGTTGCCTCGGAAATAATTTTGCCGGATGTTTTCGTCCGACCCAGGACGGTTATCCAAGCGGTTTACCAAATAATGTAACACTGTATATTCCGAAAGACATCAAAAACGGTTCAATCCAAAACTGGCAGGTTTCCGTTCAGCACGAAGTCTTGAAAGATACGATTCTCGATGTCGCCTATGTTGGGAACCGAGCAAATAATTTAGTAATTCTGGCGGATTTTAACCAAGCCCGACCATTGACTGCGGCAGAATTTGCGTTACCGGCCTCGCAACAGCCTTCGTTGCAGGCACGTCGTCCGATTACGGGATTTGGTTCAATTTCGGCAGTTTTACCCGAAGGGTTTTCAAATTACAATGCTTTACAAGTCAAACTGGAACGGCGTTTTAGCCAGGGACTTTATTTGTTAAACTCATTCACCTGGTCAAAGGCGATTGATAATGCCTCGCAGGTTTTGGAAGAGCCAAACGGCAACACCGGAACTCCGCAAAATCTATACGATTTGGCTTCAAATAAAGGAATCGGTGCCTACGATCAACCGTTTAACAACACAACAAGTTTTGTTTATGAATTGCCAATCGGACGCGGACGTTCGCTCGGCGGCGAGATGAATGCCGTTTTGGACGGAGTCATCGGTGGTTGGACTTTAAGCGGTGTCAATACAATGACCAGCGGCCAGCCGATCACTTTCCGTTATGGCCCGTCGCCGGTAACCAATAATCTGCCGTCATTTCTCGGCGGTGTGGCACTGCGCCCAAATGTTCTCTGCGACCCGATAAATCGTGCCGAAAGAGTAAATCCGACTCGTGATTATTTTGTTCTGGCCTGTCTGCAACGCCCGCCCGTCACGGCTCCGTTCGGCAGCGCAGGACGAAATATTGCCCGCAGTAACAATTTTTTCCAATTTGATTTTGCCATCCAAAAACAATTCAAATTACCGATTTCGGATGAAACGCGAATCGAATTTCGGGCAGAATTCTTCAATTTGTTCAACAAAACAAATTTCGGAGCGGCTAATCCCGATATTACCAGTTCGGCTTTCGGTACGATTAGCAGTACCTTTCCCGCCAGACAAATTCAGCTTGCATTGAAATTTTCGTTCTAATGCGCTACCACTTTTGCAGAAACCCGCCTCGAGTAAGGGCGAATGACTTGGCGCGGGTTTCTACATTTTTCTTCAGATTGCTATAATTTTCAAAATATTATGAAACAATTACTACTTTTTTTTACACTCCTAACCGCGCTTAGTGTTTACCCGCAAACTTTCAGCATCGAAGGTCATCGCGGCGCCCGCGGTTGGTTGCCGGAAAATACCAATCCGTCATTTTTAAAGGCGTTAGAAATGGGGGCAGATACGGTTGAACTTGATTTAGTGGTGAGCCGGGATAATCAATTGGTCGTCTCGCATGAGCCCTGGTTTTCTTCGATTATTTCGCTGGACAAAAACGGTGATCCAATTCCTGCTCACCAAGAAAAAGAACATAACATCTACAAAATGAAATATGCTGAGGTCAAACTATATGATGTCGGAAGCCTCGGAAATAAGAATTTTCCTCTGCAGCAAAAAATCAAAGTTTATAAGCCGTTGCTCAAAGATGTTTTCAAAGAAGTCAACAAATACGCCAGGAAAAACAAACTCGGCAACATTCGTTTTAATATAGAAATAAAATCCAATCCCGATTGGGATAACATTTTCACGCCTCCGCCAGCCGTTTTCGCTAAAATGGTCTATCAGGAAATTATTAAAAATAAAATGGAAAAGAACGTCATCGTTCAGTCTTTTGATGTTCGTCAACTACAGGAATTACGCAAATTTTCCGTTAAATTACCTTTAGCCTTATTGGTTGGAAATAAAGACGGGATCGAAAAGAATTTGGAAAGATTAGGTTTTCAGCCCGACACTTACAGCCCAAATTATTTATTGGTGGATAAGGCTTTAGTTGATTATTGCCGTGGGCGCAACCTCAAAATTGTGCCGTGGACGGTTAATGAAATGACGGATTTTGAAAAGATGAAACAGTTTGATCTGGATGGAATCATCACCGATTATCCAGACCGCGCCGTTCAAATTTATCGCCGGAAAAAATAAGCAAGATTGCCCGCCAATGAACGCAAAAAACGCGGATAAAACATTTGTTTGTAAAATCTTAAATAGCCCTATCGCTGAAAAAGGATAGGGCTATTTTTCTATTTCAGATAAATTTGGCACAATATTGAGCGATGATTATTGCGGTTGATGGACCTTCTGGCGCGGGCAAATCCACGCTCGGCAAAATGTTGGCAAAAAAACTTGGCTTACTTTATCTCGACACCGGTGCGATGTATCGGGCAGTCGCCTTTGCTGTTTTGCAAGCAAAGGCAGCGGACAATAAAGCAAAAATTATTGAAATTGCGGAAAATTCAAACATCGAACTGATTGGCGAGCCTGACAGTTTGCAAATTTTATTAAACACTGAAGATATTTCTCAAAAGATTCGCACCAATCAGGTCGGTCAAACCGCTTCGATTGTTTCGGCTATTTCCGAAGTCCGAAAGATATTGGTCAAACTTCAGCAAGAATTAGGCAATCGCGGCAAAGGTTGCGTTTTAGACGGGCGTGACATCGGAACCGTTGTTTTTCCAAATGCAGATGTTAAGTTTTTCTTAACCGCAACGCCTGAAGCTCGTGCCCAAAGACGTTACGAAGAAGATCTGCAACGCGGGTTAAATGTAACTTACAAAAATACTTTAGCGGAAATAAACCTGCGAGACCAACGTGACCAAAATCGTGCCGACTCGCCTTTGACGATTGCCGGGGACGCGCTTGAGTTAGATACCAGCCAGTTAAATTTAGACCAGGTTTTTGCCAAAATGATGACGATTATCGAAGAAAAACGAGCGAAAGCCACCGCAAATTTGACTTAACCTTTTTCAATCGTTAAGATTTCTATTCGTTCTTTGATACGCTCCCGTAGCTCAGTTGGATAGAGCAACAGCCTTCAAATAGGAGCCTGTGTAGGGAAATAGTAACTTACATAGTGGAGAGTGCTGTATCGGTGGAACTCTAAGGGGATTGAAAAATCTCTATGACAATACCGAGGGAACTTGGCGATATTTCGTATTTATCGTTAAGACACCGTAGAGACTACACGCGCTCAGACTGAAATGTCTAAGATATAGTCCAGACTTTCAACCGTTTTCTTTCGGGAAAATGTGGCTTGGGAAACCAAGTGAGGTAAGCTAAGCTGTGGGTCGCACGTTCAAGTCGTGCCGGGGGTATTATTCGATTTTGGATTTTGGATTTTGGATTTTGAATTGTATAATTTGAAATTGGTTTTAGATTTCGATTGGACTCTTGGATTTCGAACAATCCAAAATCCGCAATCCAAAATCAAATATGGCGGCTATAGTTCAGGGGTTAGAACGTCGGTTTGTGGTGCCGAATGTCGAGGGTTCAAATCCCTCTAGCCGCCCCATCAATTTTAGAAAAAGGTTGAAAACTTTAAGAGGTTTTCGGCCTTTTTTGTTTATCCGCCGGCTTTGTAGTAAGTTATTGTTTTACCAGATGAAAAATTTTGCCGAAACAATTGTCCGCGAATTTCCTGAAAGAAAAGTCGTTATCATCGGCGATTTAGTAGCAGACCAATTCCTGCGCGGAACGATTGCACGATTTTCGCGCGAAGCACCCGTCTTTATTTTGCGGCACGATGAAACCGAAACTCTGGCCGGCGGGGCTGCCAACGCGGCCGTTAATGTCGCCAGTTTGGGCGGCAATTCGGTGGCGGTTGGCGTGATCGGAAATGACCAAAACGGCAAAGCGTTGCGCGAAAACCTCGAAAAATCAAAAGTTAACTGTGATTTTGTGGTAACTTCGTCCGGTTTTCAGACAACCACTAAAGTTCGGGTTTTAGCCGGCCACGAATTTTCTCCGCGTCAGCAAATGATTCGGATCGATTACGAAACCAGGGAAACGTTTGAATCTCAGATCTTGGAAAAACTAAAACACAATGTCATTTCGGCCCTGGACTGTGCCGACGCAATCGTCATTTCTGATTACAATTACGGCGTTGCAAATGCTGAAATAATTGATTTAGCTTCCAAAATTGCGAAAGAAAATAAGATTCCATTATTGGTAGATTCACGTTTTCGGCTGAAAAACTTTCCGTTTGCGACTTCGGCGACTCCGAACCAGGAAGAGGTCGAAGCTCTGTTAGGTAAACACTTTAGCGAAACCGATTGTCTCCGCTTGCTCGAAAAACTGGGGTTTGCATCATTGCTCATTACTCGCGGCAGTAAAGGGATGCTGCTGCTCGAAAAAAATAAAACTCCGGTTCAGTTTGACGCGGTTGGCTCGAAAGAACCGGTTGACGTGACGGGGGCGGGCGATACCGTGATTGCAACCTATGCTTTAAGTCTGGCTTCGGATTTAAGTTTTGCCCAAAGCGCGATTTTAGCCAATCACGCCGGCGGGATAGTAGTCATGAAAAAAGGAACAGCTTCGGTCACCGCCGAAGAATTGATTGAATCAATTACCAAATTCGGGCAAACCGAAGGAAATGCGCAGAGTTTATGAATGCACCAATTTTAGACCGCGCCCGACTGATCGCACGAGTTGCCATCGAACGCCGTGATGGAGCAAAAATCGTGCTGGCCAATGGCTGTTTCGACCTTTTTCACGTTGGGCATATTCGCTATTTGGCCGGGGCCAAAGCCTTGGGCGATATTCTGATTGTTGGGATCAATTCAGACGCACAAGTGAGAAGATTAAAAGGCGAAAATCGTCCGTTGATGCCGGAAAATGAACGGGCTGAAATCCTCTCGGCGCTTAAATTTGTGGATTATGTGACGATTTTTACTGAGCCGACAGTCACCGAGTTAATTCGTGCCATTCGCCCCGATTTTCACGCCAAAGGCACGGACTACACCACCGAAACCGTCCCTGAACGCGAAATTGTCAAAGAATATGGCGGACAGGTGGCCATCGTCGGCGACCCGAAAGATCATTCGTCAACGGAGTTGATTGGAAAAATCAGCACATAGAAATTACGAATTACGAATTACGGTTCATGCACTAGGAATTGCGGTACGGTAAAGATAAAATAAGAAATCGATGTCGCTGACTCCATTTCTTATCATTCGTAATTGGTAATTGGTAATTCGTAATTGGTAATTGGTAATTCGTAATTCGTAATCCGTAATTCGTAATTCGTAATTCGTAATCCGTAATTAAGAAAATGTTTGTTTCTCGCACCAAAACCGATTTGATGATTGAAGTCTGGGAAGTCCTGGACTGCGAATCTATCGGTGCCAAAGAGATTATAGCGATTGAAGATGCGGTGCGCGAAAGATTTGGCAAAGGGGCGGTTGATTCACCGATGCGAATCGCCCGACTACTGGCGGACGAGGGGGCGGAACTCCGTCATTCCGAGATTATGGAATTGGCCTTAACTCGGCAAGCCGAATCTCCTTATGAGGCGATGTTTCGTAATATTCTGAAATTTGCCAATTTCAAAGAAGCTCATATTTCTATCCGTCAACTCGAAAATTTGCGCCGAAAATTTCAGTCTGAAAACGACAAAGAAGGTCTGCGGTTAGTCCGCGAGACGGTTTTGAAAGGCAAAAAACGAGCCCTGATGATAGCCAATAATCAAAAAGTTGCGCCCGCAAAACGAGCTGAAAAAGCGGAAATTGCCGAATGGTTCACGCTTTGGCTGCAATCACCCGAAATTTTTGAAAACTGGATTGAAATGAGAAAGAATTCAAGAGATTTTCAAGCCACATTTGGAGAATAATTTTTTGCGAAGATTTTACGCCCCGCCGGAAAACTTTAATCAAGCTCAAATTACGCTCAGTCTGGAAGAAACAAGACATTTGCGCGATGTTTTGCGTCTCGGCAGAGGTGAAAAGATCCTGGTTTTTGATGGAGCCGGGAAGGAGTTTTTGGGCGAAATTGAAACGATTGGAAAAAAGGAAACTTCGTTGCAAATCATCGAAGAAGTTCAGCCGCTGGCGCCTGAATCAGCCTTAGATTTAACTTTAGCGGCCGCGCTTTTAAAAGGCGAAAAATTTGAACTGGTCATTCAAAAAGCGGTTGAATTGGGAGTCACCAGGTTTATTCCGATCGTTACCAAACGGTGTGAGGTAAAACTCAAAGACGCGGATAAAAAACTGGATCGGTGGCGAAAAATCGTGTTGGAAGCATCGAAACAATGCGGACGAGCGAAGTTGATGCAAGTTGAAAGCGCGGTAAACTTTGAACTATTGATCAAAAACTCCGCCTCTCGGTCTCTCAGCAGTGAGGTTTTTGTGCTATTTTCGGAAAAATCCGGCGAGAGTTTTTCTAGTCTCAAATCCAATCAAAAGTTAACCGCTGTCATTGGTTCAGAAGGTGGTTGGGAAGCATTGGAAATTGAATCGGCCAAGCAACATAACTTTCAAATCATCACTCTCGGCGGACGAATCTTAAGGGCGGAAACAGCCGCTATTGCCGTTTCCGCCCTCTTGCAAAATCATTTTGGCGATTTAAATTGACAAAGCAGGTCAGCAAAAATTTGCGATATTTTGAAAATCAAGAAAAGTGTGCAAATAGCTGATTAACTTGGGTTTTTGGGTTTTTTTCATTGTCCATTGTCCATTGTTAATTGTGCCTTGGTGCTTATTTGTTTTCCGTTGGCGGAACGGCTTTTTTCGGGCGAAAATATGAGTCGCCCCGCTGTTGCATTTCGGCCTTGGTACCCAGTGTTTGGATCACAGATTCGAGTAGTTCGGACGTTTCAAGTCTGAAACTGGTTGTCCCCTTGATATCCATATCGGGGTCATCAAAATTTGTTACCAGATAGCGCATTTTCTTTTTCATAAATTGTCCGGCCAATCCGACATACGGGACATATTGGACAACTTTGCCGGTGGTGGATTGAACCGACTCCGTATTTGGATAAATTACGATTAACGCATCGTATGGAATGCCAAAACGCTCTTTGTTGTCTTTATCAAAGAAAACAAGTCTGAAATTAGCATCGTCAAACTTTAAGGTGCCTTCTTCTTTTTTGGTAAAACCGAACATTCCGCCCTCGTATTTTGCTTTGAAGGTGACGGGTGCAATGGCGGCCGGTTGCGAATTTTCAGGCTTTTTTTCCACGATTCGCGGTTGTGCCGAAGCGAAAACAAAACTACCTAAAATCACGCTGATCAGCAAAATCAACTTTTTCATATTTCTTTCTCCTAAACTTTAGACGCCGGGGATAAGTTTTAAGTTTAGAATTTTAGTGGTTTAGAGGTTTACCGATTTTTTGGCAAACCGAATAATTCTGAACTTAACAGCCTCTGAACTTAACAATCTCATAACCTATAGACGCATTCCGCCAACCGTGCGTTGCCAGGCCAGAGCATGTTTCAAAACATTAAGCCGATTTTGGTCTTCGTTCGAAGCGTTTTCGGAAAGCTGATCAACGATGGCCTCGATCAGTGAAACAGCAAAAAGTCCGGCGTGAGCAATAATTTGCGAGTAATAATGAATCTGCAGAATGCCGTTTTCATCGGTATGAAATTTGATAACTTCATCCCGTTCCATCTTCACCACATCTTGTCCGGCCGGCACGATGCGACGCGGAACCCCTTGTCGGGTTTTACCAGTTCCCCGCGAACCGAGCAGTAAAATACCGACCAGAACACCTTGTTCATTCAAATAATCAGGGCTAAATCCGCGAAGTTCGTTTTTTGGAGATAAGCGCGGCCCAAAATTTGAATATTCGGGATTAACCAGGATCGAATTAAAAATTACGCCGATAATTTCCTGAGCTTCGTCAATTGGCAGCGAAACGAATTGGGCAAATCCATAATCTTCGGCTCCGGGCGGCTCCGCCACGTCCAGAGCATCTATCACCCGTCCAACATAATCCAGATGAGAATTTGACTTAACTATTTTTGCGATCAACATAAATTAAAATTGTCTTCCAAGCGTGGGAATAAAATAGAGTAGCCACCACAATAAAATCTGGATTGCGAGGACGACAAAACTGAGCGAGATAGCAGCCACTGAAAGTTGGCGTCCCCCGAGCGCAGGTTTTTGAAATGAAACAAAAATACCCGCCCCTCCCATCAACAACGTGAGCGGAATGAAGACAATCCCGAGATACGGCACCAGCGAATAAACCAAACTCGCCCAGGCCGTCTGGGCAATTCCATTTTCGTTAGTCTCAAACAATTTTTCCGGTTGCATCAATTCCTGACCTTCAAAGACAATTGCTTTTCCGTGTAAACGATGTGATGCACGGAGCGTGTCCAATGGCTGATAATCTTCGGGCAAAAATTTTCCGCAAACCCGGCAATATTTGGCAAATTCACGTTCAGTTGCGGTTCCGCAAGCCGCACAAGAATGTCCGGTGGCCAATGGCGAATGACTGATTTTGCGTTCGGATCCCATTTATTACTTTTTCCTCGAAATTTACCTTCTTCGACCTTTGCTGGCGGCTTTCCGCGAAACCGTAAAATTTAGCTTATTCTCATCGGCAAAGGCTTGTAAAGCCCGGTAAAAAATTTCGCGGTCGTGGGTGCTGATAACTGCTGTTTGATCGGCCGTTTCGAGTGCATAAGGATAACCTAATCCGATAATGCATTCAGCCCGAATAACGTCCAAGACTTCGCCTAATAAGCCTTTTTCGTAAATCCAGCTCGGGATATCGAGTCTGGCAGGCGAGGCATGACTGGTAGTTTGGATATAAACAAAGCCGATCGTGTCACCGAAAAACTCAACCAATCCTTTGCGTCTTGCATAACAAAATCCGGTCCGGTCGCCCCAAAACTGCAAAATATGCGGAAACAAAATATCAGCATCGGAGAGCAAGTCGGGATTTGCCTGTTCAGCATCAAATTCATCCAAAAAAGTTAATAGATCCCGGGAAAGACTTCGCGCCACATAACCGACCAGCGGCACTTGTGACTGGGCGGAAAGCAGGATCAAATCCTGCATCTCCTTGATATATTTGCCTTTGCTGTCGGTCGAAAGCGGGAAAGGAACCAGCAAAGTATTATCGTAAAAAGCTAATGGCATCCGTTCGCCGCGCTCGCGCCAACCTCTTTTTTTTTCTAAAAACTCTTTGGTTTTGCGGACTTCTTCTTCGATGCGGCGTTCGCTGACACGAGTCTCCGCCGGACTCGGCATTAAATCATTCGGGGAAAGGATAAAAAACTCGGCGTTTTTTTCGTAGCGCATTTTATCGCTATGCGGATTTTCAAACCAACCGACCTGAACCGCCGCCACCGTCAACGAAAAATCTCTGGTCGGCGGAATCTGGCTTCCGTCAACCGCAAAGGTCGTTCGGTTTTGCAGGATTTCAAAGGCCCATTTACGCGATTCTTCGTGATTTTTCCACATTTGCGGAAACGGAACAGCAAAGGTTTTGTATTTGTCCAACTCCGCCGACGGCATTGCGCCAGTCTCTGCTTGAGCTTCAAACCGCCTTTCAATTTCTTTTAATGAAGTTTTCTCAAGTCGTTGAATTTTCGAAAGATAGACTTCCAACGAATCGCGCTGAGCCAGGGAAAACTCAGTAAAATCTACCTTTTTTTCGTCTAATTGATTGGCTAAAAGTTCTCGAAAAATCATATTGGAGTCCTATTTTTCAGGCTTCAAATCGCTGTAACCGTCAAATCTAAAATACCATTGTTTTCCGATTTTCTTAGTGACCACAAAAAACTTTCCCTGTCCGGTTTGGACTTGTTTGCCGTCTTTGAAAGTATTGATCGTGTAAATCCCGACTTCGTAACCAATTCGTTTATCAACTTCGCGGCTGAGAATGCGAAACTTAATTTCCATCGAGTTACCGTTCTTTTTAACGTAATCAAAAAAGTTTGCAAAATTTTCACGAATTTTGTCTTTGCCATCGGTCATCATATTTCCCGGAGCCAGGTAATTTGCGTCCGGGGTGTAAAGATTAGCGACTAAATCAACATTTAAATCCCGATAACCTTTGGTAAAAGTTTTGTAAATGGCATCAATTTCCTGATGCGGTTTGACGCCGTTATCTAAAGTTAAATCAGGGGTTTGGGCGTTGATTGAAATTGAAAAGATTAGAATTAATGAAAAGAATACAAATTTTTTCATAATTTTAGTTACCGTAAATAATTTTCCTTAACATATTATTTCACCCGACTCGTCCGCCTTTTCAAAAAATCCATCAGCACAAATTCGCTCAAATTACTTGGATTTGCAAAATAGGCTTTACCGTTGGTCATGGCGGACATTTTTTTGACAAAATCAATCAGGTAATGATCGCTTGCCAGCATAAAAGTATTGATCATTATTCCCGATTTGCGGCAGGCCTGGACTTCTTTAAAGGTTTCGGCCATCACAAACGGGTCGTTACCCATCGAGTTTTTATACAACAGGCGTTTGTCGTTTTGGACCTGGGAATAACGGCGATAATTGAGATATGCCGGATTGCCCGAATCAATAAAAGCGGCGGTTGGTTTGCCGTCAGTGATCATTACGATTTGTTTCATATCCTTGCCTTGCGAGGCGAGAATGCGTCGGGCCAGCTTTAAGCCTTCGGCCGTGTTGGTGTGATATGGTCCAACCTGGGTGGTAGCTAATTTGGAAATCGGCAGCTCTTCCGCCCCATCGTGAAAAAGGACTATTTTTAATGAATCTCCCGCGTATTGAGTGCGAATCAAATGGGCGAGGGCGAGCGCGACTTTTTTGGCGGGCGTAAAACGATCTTCTCCGTAGAGAATCATCGAATGCGAACAATCGAGCATAACCACCGTTGCGCAGGACGATTGATAATCTTGCTGATGAACGTAAAGGTCGCGGTATTCCAGATTTAACGGAACATTCAACCCTTCGCGGGTGATGGCGGAAAGCAACGTGGCGTTGACATCTAAATTGATCGTGTCGCCAAATTCGTATTGTTTACTGCTGAGAGCGGCTTCGACTCCGGTCGCCAAATGTTGCGTGTCATGTCGGCCGATCGAAGATTTGCCGACGCTTCCGAGGAGGCTTTGCAGTTGTTTGTAGCCGAGAAAATCTAAACCTTTTTCGGTTAAATTAAATTTGACATCGCGCGGCATGGCTTGGCCGACTTCGCCCTGTCCGGCGCCATTTTGCATCTCGCGCTGCTGTTGCTCGACCTCTTTCAAATCCAGATAGCCTTCTTCGACCAGACGCTCAATTAATTGATTGATCAACTCTTCCAAAAGCGAACCTTTGAATTTTCCGTCATTGTCGGCCAGCATTTTCTCAACATCAGGCGGTGTAATGATTTCTTTTTCGAGCAAGGCTTTGAGAAGTGCCTGGCGCAGAGCATCCAAAGAATCATCCATTTGGTTGCGCTGCCGAGTCCACCAATAATCTTCGTTAAAACCCGAATCCAGCATCATATCCGACAACGATTGCATCAAATCTCCCAGATTGAGGTCGAAAACATTAAAACCTTTGAATTTTGAATAACGAATGAATTTCATATTGCTTTGCTTTTTGAACAAATGTCCGATATCTTAGAGTTCTCTCCCGTTAAAAAATTTACTCTTCCCAGAACTTAACATATTTCGCTCTCCCCTTAAAATATTTTCAAATTAAGGAGTAAAAAAAATGAAGAAGTTTTTAATAGGATCAGTCATGCTGTTTGTTTTTGCGGTCGCTTTGCCGATAGTTACGAGTGCCCAAAAGTGTTACCCGTGTCAGCCTAGTAATGCTAGCCGTAATCACTACAAAAGTAACAATTATAACGCCCGGAGTCGAAATAATCGTCGTCCGAGTTTTTTCCAACGTCATCGAAATACGAGGAACATTATTCTCTCGACCGGCGGCGGAGCCTTAATCGGCGGACTTTTGGGCGGTAATCGAAAAGGTATGCTGAAAGGTGCAATCGTCGGAGCCGCTGCAGGTGCGCTTTACACTTATGTTTTGAAGCCGAAAAAACGTAATTACTAAACTGAGTTAATCGAAATCAGTAAAAAAAACAGAAGCCTAATCCGGCGGCGGTGAAGTTAAATAAGCACCAATGGACAAATAATAATAGACAATGGACAATCAAATGTTCATTGTCTATTGTTATTTTTGTCTGTCCGCTTACAAATGTTTCAGTAATTAACCATCTTTGCAGTCGGCCACCCTCCTGATTTTTTAATTGGGTCTTTTTTTATGCTACACTTTCGATATAAATTATTTACAGTAAAAAAACATTATGAGTGAAACACAACCAATTCGGATCGAAACCGGTGAAGAAGTGGCGTTTGAATTAATGAAATTCATCGCTGAAAAAGAATCCAGACAACTGGCATCAGAAGAAGTCCGTGATTATTATCTGGATTTATTTTGCGAATGCGCCGCCGTTGTTTATGAAGGTGAGCGCAAGGAATAGTGCTGCGAAAGAAATAAAAGGCAAAATCAGTGAAAAGACGAAACTTTCTCAAAAAAGCTTCCGCCCTCAGTCTCGCCGCAGGACTCTCTCCAAATATCGTTTTGGGGGAAACAACCGAATCCGGCGAGCCGAAACCTTCTAACGACCGTCAATATTGGATACAACTTTTGGACAGGATCGCCAGCCCCGTCCTATTAAGCAGGTCAGCAAAAGTTTTACGACCTATTGAAAAATCAAGAAAAGTTTGCAAATAGCTGATTAACTTGGGTTTTTGGGTTTTCTTCATTGTTCATTGTCCATGGTTAATTGTGCATTGGTGCTTAATTCGACTTTTACCCAGGACGGTTGGTTGACGCTCGGATTAGTTGGCAATCAACAGGCTAATTTAGCTGATTATTATTCAAACACCGGCAGTATGTATCTGACTTCGCTGGCGTTTTTTCCATTAGGATTACCGCCGGCACATAAATTTTGGGCTGACCCGTTTACCGAATGGACGCAAGCCAAAGCCTGGGGCGGCAAACCTTTTGCCAAAGACTATGCTGTAGATTATTGATCGAGTTATGATTTTACATTTTGAAACGGATGCGGTTGAGATTGAAGAAACAGACCTTGGCGTTTTGATAGTCGGGTTTTATACAGAAGAAAACTATCTGATGATTCAGCAGAGTTTGGACGGGTATGATGAAGAGGATGATAACCCGGGAATGAATAATTACCATATCGAACGTGATGATCAGTCGTCTGGCGGATATGGCGGGGTTGCCCAAATCAATCTTCAACCTCAGACAATTGAGGTGAGATTGGACGAAATCGGAAAAAAAAATCTACAGTGTGAAGTCGTCAAAGTTGACTTTGAAACCAATGCCGAAACATATCAGCTTTTGACGGAAAAACTAAAATCTATTTTCCGGGATTTGTTAATTGTTAAATGAATTTCGGACTCGGAAATAGTTAAACTTAAGTGGTAAAATTTAAAAAGAGGAGATACAAAACTATGAGACCAGAAACAGTAATGGATGAAAATTCAATTTTAGTTCAATTAAAAACCCGGACGGCACATCAGCATCAGGCAACCGAAACGACGGTCAATCTGATGCGTCCTGACTACACTTTGAGCGATTACCGCAGTTTATTAACCCGTTTCTACTCTTTTTATAAACCGTATGAAGCAAAAATGCGGGAATCCTTAACAGTCAATCCAATTGAATTTAATCATGATGAGAGATTAAATACGCCTAAATTAGTGGCGGATTTGAAAAGCCTCGGAATGACCGAAGACGAAATCTCAAAAATTGAAGTTTTCCACGATTTACCTTCACTTGATTCAAAAGAACGAATGTTCGGCTCGCTTTATGTGATCGAAGGTTCAACTCTCGGCGGACAGGTGATTTCACGTCATCTTAAGCAGCAGTTTGATTTGGACGAAACAAAAGGTGCGGCTTTCTTTTCGGGTTACGGAAAAGAGACGGGCAAAATGTGGAATGGATATCGCGATGCCGTCACAAATTTTGCTGATGGCGAGGCCGACCGTGAAGAAATAATTGCCGGAGCCAACGAAACTTTTGAGAAAATCGGCAAATGTTTGGTCGAAATGTAAATCGCCATGAGTTCAGAAAAATTTAATTCTTCAAAAGCCCCGGAACCTGTCGGACTGTATCCGCACGCCCGCCGGGTCGGCAATCTTTTGTTTCTCTCAGGCGTCGGACCGCGCACCCGTGGAACAAAAAATATTCCCGGGGTTGAATTAGACGAAAACGGCAATATTTTGTCTTACGACATCGAAACTCAATGCCGTTCCGTTTTTCAAAATGTCCGTTATATTTTGGAAGATGCCGGCTCAAGTTGGGCGCAAATCGTTGATGTGACGGTTTTTCTGACCAATATGAAAGACGATTTCCAAACATATAACAAAATCTACGCGGAATATTTCAAAGATAACCTACCCTGCCGGACAACGGTTGAAATAAACTGTTTGCCGACTCCGATTGCGATCGAATTGAAAGTGATCGCGACGGTTGAATAGATGAAAATCGAAACAACACAAAGTTTGACGAGTGCCCAAAAGGACAGTATCACAAGACTCTGGAATGCCGAATATCCCAAACAACTGGGCTTTGACGGCGTTAGCGGATTTGACGAATTTTTGAATGGATTATCCGGCCATCGCCATTTTTTAATCTTCGATGAAAACAAGAATATCAGAGCCTGGCTGGTTTCATTTACCCGCGATGATGAGCGATGGTTTTCGATAATCGTAGATAGCACTGAGCAGAAGAAAGGCTACGGTACCCGGATTTTGGATGAAGTCAAAAGGAATGAAAGCGAGATTAACGGCTGGATCGTTGAACACGATGATTATCTAAACGGGAAGGGAGAAAAATACTTTTCGCCGATAGAGTTTTATCGAAAAAACGGCTTTTCGGTTTTGCCTGAGATCCAACTGGAAAAAGCTGACTTTTACGCCATTAAAATAAAATGGAAAAATAAATTTGCTACGGAGAACTTTCAATCGAAATATGCGGCTTTTTTGCGCGGCGTAAATGTCGGCGGAAAAAATATGATTAAGATGGAAGTACTCCGGGAGATGTTTTCGTCACTTGGCTTTTCAGACGTCAAATCATATATCAATAGCGGAAATATTATTTTTGAAACTAACGAAAAGGACGATCTTGCGCTTTCCGCTAAACTCGAACAAGCGATCACCGAAACATTTTCTTTGAATATCAAAGTTATGACGCGGAAAATATCCGAAATTGAAACCCTCGTCAAAAATAATCCCTTCGCCGGCCAATTTGAAAACGACAAGGATCTGCATGTTTTCTTTTTGGACGAGGATTTGTCTGAGACGAATCGTGAACTTTTGCTGTCAAAAAATTGCGAAAATGAAATGTATGCGGTCCAAAACCGCGAAATTTTCTGTTTGTTACGAATCGGTGTTTTAGATAGTTTGATGGGCAAAGGGTTCATTGATAAGAAATTAAAAGTTTCGGCAACGGCGCGGAATTGGCGGACCGTAAACAAGATTCTGGAACTGTAAACCGGAAAAAAAATCCCCGTCAAAATAACAAAACCACCTGCCTTTCGGAGATGGTTTTGAATCTTTGTAAAATCTCTAAATAACTCTATCATCCAGCCTTCAGTTTGAAAGTTCTGGCAATCGAATCGGTTTGGTTACGGATGAGGCGGAGTTTATCGCGTAAGCCCGTAAAGCGCAATACATAAACGGTGTTGTCTTCCGCTTTAAGATAATAAAATCTGCCGCTCATATTTTTGCCAAACCGGACGAATTCATAATTAAGAACCCGGCCCCTGAAAGCTCCGGCAAACGGCTCTTCTTTTCCGGTCACAAACCCGGGCAGAAATTGAAGTTTTTGCTCCTTATCACGCTCGATCAAATCCGAAACAAGTTCATTTTCACGAATTGCAAGTTTACGAATTTCGAGATAGCCGTCCAGACGATCCCCGTAAACATATTCTACATTTGGGCTGCTGGCCGAAGGTTTGATTATCATTTTCCAGGTCGCTTCGGGAAGCTCAAAAGTATATTCTACATTTGTATCGGAAAAAGTCTGGCTTTGGGCCAAGAGGACTCCGGCGCATATCAAACTGACAGCTACTGAAAAAATAAATCGTTTCATTTTGAGAATTTCCTTTATTTCCTAACGCAATATATTCTAAACTAAAATTTGTAAAAAGACGATATTTAAGATGCAGAGCGGGAAAAGTAAGGTTGTCCCGGAAACTTTTTCGACTTTCTTTGATTTTCTATCGTCTTACTTTATAGCTAACAAATTCTTGAAAAGTTTCAAGTGAGACCCATTATCTAAATTTCGAGGTAAAATGATGAACAGCAAACTTTCTGTAATGCAAAAAATGACGGCATTTTTGATGACTTTGGCAATGTTCAGTCCGATTTTTTCAATCGGAGTCAACGCCCAAAGTATGACCAAACCCAAAGCGAAAGGCTTGACCGAAGAGCAAAAAATACTCCACGTTTTGAACCGTTTGGCTTTTGGTGCCCGCCCCGGCGATGTCGAAAAGGTTAAAGCTATCGGACTGAAAAACTATATCGAACAACAACTAAATTCGGTTTCGTTGAACGATTCGGTGTCCGAGGCCAAAGTCAAAAACTTCGATGTTCTGAAACTTTCAACTGACGAAATGTTTTCTAAATATCCGGCTCCGGCGGCCCTCTTGCAATTGGTCGCGCAAAATAACGGGATGAATCGGCGCGAATTGCAAGCCGAACGGGCTGAAGCCAAACAGGAAAAGAAGGATGCCAAAGCAGATAAGAAGGCGAACGAAATGCCTGCTCAAAGACCTCAAGCCAATTCTGAAGAAGCCATGTATCAGGCGCAAATTCAGGAAATGTATCAAAAATACAATCTTGGTCGTCCCCAAACTATTTCTCAGCAATTGAATGCTTCACGAATTCTTCGCGCCGTTTATTCGGAAAAACAATTAAACGAAGTAATGGTGGATTTTTGGTCAAATCATTTTAACGTTTTTGCCAATAAACAGTCGGTTCGCTGGTTTTTGCCCGAATATGACCGCGATGTCATTCGGCCGAATGCGCTTGGCAATTTCAAAGATTTGTTGCTGGCAACCGCCAAAAGTCCGGCGATGCTTTATTATCTCGATAATTTTCAATCTGTTGCCGAACAAAAACCGCAAGATATGGAGCAGCAAAAGAAACGGTTGCAACAATTAAAGAATAATCCGCAAGCCCGTGAGCGTTTCAAGGAAAACCAAAATTTGACTGATGAACAGGTTGATGAACGGCTCAAGCAAATGGAACAGCGGATGAATCAAGCGCAAGGACAAAGACGTGGTATCAACGAAAATTATGCCCGCGAAATTATGGAACTGCACACGCTTGGCGTTGACGGCGGATACACGCAAAAAGATATTCAGGAAGTTGCCCGGGCCTTTACCGGTTGGACTATTACCGACCCGCGCGGCTATCGTAATGCCGCTAATGTCACGGGCCGAGCCGATCAAATCCGCGACCGGCAAGAGCGTCAAATGGGACTGCCTGCCAATACTGAAAGTGGAAAATTTGTTTTCCTCAATCAAATTCACGATAAAGGCGAGAAGCTAATTCTTGGGCAAAAGGTCAGTGCGGACGGCATTAACGATGGGTTAAAAGTAATTGAGATGTTAGCCGATCATCCTTCGACCGCCAAATTTATCGCTAAAAAATTAGCTGTTAAATTTGTCAATGATAACCCGAGCGAAGCCTTAGTGGGTCGGGTCGCCGAGGCTTTTACCAAATCCAACGGCGACATTAAGACAACTTTACGCGCCCTCTTTACCGATGAGGAATTTTACGCACCGGAAAATTATCGCGCCAAGATCAAGACTCCGTTTGAAGTTGTTGTCAGCGGAATTCGCACCGTTGGCGCGGAAACAAACGGAATGGCAGTTCAACAAATGTTAGCCAAAATGGGTGAGCCGCTTTATGGCTGGCAAGCTCCGACGGGGTTCCCTGACACGGCCGAAGACTGGGTCAATACCGGCGCATTGCTCGAAAGAATGAATTTTGCGGTTGCGCTTGCATCTAACCGAATTCCGGGAACGCGGGTTGATTTGGCCAAACTTGGCACGACCTCAGGAGATAAAACTAAACTTTTGGACAGTTACGTTTCGGTAGTTTTGAATAATGAAGTTTCTGAAGCAACTAAATCTTCGCTCCTGAAACAGCTTGAACAGCCCTTGATGGAGCCTTCGATGGGTAATGATAATAATAATGCCATGGCCATGGAAAACGTGTCCATGCAGCGTCCAAACGCCCAACCGGGGGCCGGACAACGCGGAAACGGACAACAAGCCAGATTATTGCCGCCGAGCGGAAATCCGGAAGTCTTTAAGGTTGTCGGTCTGATCCTGGGTTCACCGGAATTTCAACGGCAGTAATAGTTAACAGGGTTATAAAGTTACAGAGTTTTAAGGCAAAGGAGTTTTGAAGTTGTTGAATTGTGAAGTTAGTTGAATTGTAACCTAATTACTATTCACTGTTCACCATTCACTATTCACTATTAAAATTATGGATAGAAGATATTTTTTGAAATCAAGCGGAATCGGCCTGGCAAGTTTTGGTCTGATGAGTGTCGCACCGGAGTTTTTGCATCAATTTGCCAACGCGGCAGCCCTCACCAATTCAGTCGGCAAAAAGAAAACTTTGATCACGATTTTCCAACGCGGGGCGGTTGACGGATTAAATATGGTGGTCCCGTATGGTGAAAGCGAGTATTATAATCTTCGCCGCAACATCGCCATCCCAAAACCGAGCGATAACGAAGGTGCCATCAATCTGGACGGCTTTTTCGGACTCCATCCGGTCATGAAACCATTTGAGTCGCTCTGGAAAAATAAACAACTGGCTGTCGTCCATTGTGCGGGTTCGCCCGACAATACCCGTTCCCATTTTGACGCGCAGGATTATATGGAAGCCGGAACGCCGGGTATCAAAGGAACCAGAGACGGTTGGCTCAATCGGGTCATGCAGGGAATGGACGGCAAAGAAGCTTCGCCGTTCCGTTCGGTTTCGATGACCCAGCAGCTTCCGCGTTCGCTCTACGGACGTGCGCCTTCGATTGCGATGACCAATCTGGCGGATTTCTCAATTCAAGCCGGTGCTTATACCAAATCTGTTCAGGGCGGTTTTGAAGGGATTTATCAGGATGTGACCAATAAAAAAGACACGCTCAGTGAAACCGGGAAAGAAACTTTTGAAGCGGTCAATTTTTTGAAAAAAGCCAATCCCGCTCAATACAAACCTGCCAACGGCGCACAATATCCGCCATCTCAGTTGGGACGCTCAATGCAGCAATTCGCCCAATTGATCAAAGCCGGAGTCGGTTTAGAGGTCGGTTTTACCGAAGCCGGCGGTTGGGATACCCACGTCAACGAAGGCGCTTCGCGTGGACAACTCGCTAATCTTTTGCGTGATTTTAGCCAATCCATTGCGGCATTCGTCACCGATCTCGGTCAACAGATGGATGACGTGATCATTTTGACGATGTCCGAATTTGGAAGAACTGCCCGTGAAAACGGGAATCGCGGAACCGACCACGGCCACGCCAACGCCATTTTTGTCATCGGCAACGAAGTTAAAGGCGGCCAACCGCGATGCTCGCGACGCTCGGCGGCATTGACGACCAGCTCGCCGACCCCGCATCCGAGCGGTCAAGGCAGCCGACCTACGCCCAGAACCCCGAGCGCGCGGTAAACCCCGAGTACCTGGTCGTGCTCGGCGTCTGCACCCACCTCGGCTGCGCGCCGATGAGCCGCTTCGATCCGGGTGATGAAGTGCTCGGCGCGGACTGGCGCGGCGGCTTTTATTGCCCTTGCCATGGATCGACCTTCGACCTCTCGGGGCGCGTGTTCCGCGGCGTGCCGGCGCCGACCAATCTGGAAATTCCGCCGTACGCCTTCGCCGACAGCGGCCACATCGTCATCGGGCTCGACCTGGCGAGGTCGGTCTGATGGCCGCGCCGAAGACGCCGCAGGGGACTGGCCGCATGGCCAGGCTCGGCGCGTGGATCGACGCGCGTTTCCCGATGACCAAGATGTGGAACGAGCACGCGGCCGAGTACGACGCGCCGAAGAACTTCAACTTCTGGTACTACTTCGGTTCGATCGCGCTCTTCGTGCTGGCACTGCAG
>JANOEF010000793.1:0-3281 GCA_031413075.1 Acidobacteriota bacterium
AACCGGGTCTTTCTGCAAAGACGCTTCCAGCCCGTTCAATAAAGCCTGCTGGTTGCCTTCGTCCTGCACATAAACTAAATATCTGCCATCAGGTGAAACGGTGGTGTCTTTGACATTTCCGATATTGGTTAAACGCTCCGATTCACTAACGGTTAAAACCTCAGTTTGGGGAGGAATAAAACTTTTGAGATACATATTAAAGCCGATTAATCCAATAATTCCGACCAAACCCAATCCGGCCAAAACATATTTCCACTTTAGTTTTTCCACTTGTGGAAATCTATTCGCCCCGGTTTTTTGAAGGTCGTTTTCTTCCGTCATGGCCTCGACAAAAACGGTGTGCGGCACGTTCATATTGTCGGCTGAAGGACGAGAATCGCTATGCTCAACCCGAATTTTTTCATCTGATTTTCTTTGCCAACGACGTAAATCTGCCCGCAGATCCGAAGCCGTTTGATACCTGAACTCGCGGTCTTTTTCCAGCAGTTTGAGGATAATTTTTTCCAGTTCAGCCGAAACCCTCTCGTTTAACTCGGATGGAGGAATCGGATCTTTGTGTAAAATCTCATCAAAGATGCCAACCTGCGTATTTCCTTTAAACGGCGTCTCTCCCGTCACCATTTCGTAGAGCAAAACGCCGGCACTCCAGAGGTCGGTCCGACCATCCAAAGTTTTTCCGATGGCATGCTCAGGCGACATATATTGGACAGTACCAACCAACACGCCCACTTCGGTTTTGGCCTGAGTGATGGCTTCTTCAGAGACATTTTCGATAATAGATTTAGCCAACCCGAAATCCAGAACCTTGACCAAACCACGCCGATTGACAATGACGTTTGAGGATTTAATGTCGCGGTGAATGATGCCGTGGTGATGCGCTTCATCCAGAGCATCAGCTAACTGCGCCGAATAATCAACGATTTGGTCTAAATCTAAATCTCTGTTTTGAATACGATGCGCCAGCGTCTCGCCTTCGAGATATTCCATCGCGATAAAAGGAGTGTCGGCGGAATCGTTGACCTCATAGATAACGCAAATATTCTGATGATTGAGATTGGCAGCGAGCCGTGCTTCTTGCAAAAAACGACTCAGACGCTTGCGGTCACTGGCAAAATCTGCGGGCAAAATCTTGAGCGCAACTTTCCGGTTAAGCCGTGTATCTTCGGCCAGATACACCTCACCCATGCCGCCTGCGCCGATCTTTTTTGTAAGTTTGTAGAATGAAATTTCTTCGGCAAACATATTATTTTGACTTTCCTTACGTTTGCCAGCATCGTTGGGTTCAATCATTCTATTCTATTTGGCTTTCGGAGGCAACTTTGTTTGGCTCAAGGGAAATTGTCTGAGAATGTCTTAAAATTTCCGCTAAAGTTAGACCACGGACCAAAATTATGAGGACTCCGATGATTGCCCAAAACAGAATTCGACCTTTTCGCAAAATAGCGATGGTGACGCCGACCGCCACCCCGAGCATCAGATTTTCGCTGACAAATTGTGAACTGGCTTCGTCCACTCCAATCGCAAAAGGAATCAGTTTGAAAATGATGGTCACCACCCGGCTCACCGATTCGAGCAAGAAAGAGTTGTAAAAAGTAGCCTCACTGATTCGGCTCAGGATAAACCAGACTTCGGCAATTCCGCAGGCGTGATAAATAATTTCAAAGGAAATAATCGGAGCGAACCACTTCGGATATTGGCGGTAGTAACCGTAAATCAAATTCTCAAACAATCTGACCTGTAAGCGCCCCTCTTCTAAATATTTTCGCAAAACGCCTTTTTCATAGAGCCATCTGCAGAATCCGCTGGCCAAGTGCCACTGCCGGACAATCATCAAAGTGAGAAGTGTCAACAAACTCACAATCCCGCCGATGAGAAGATAAATTGTCCACAGCCAATTGCTTCCGGCTCCGTAATTATACAAAAAAGTGGTGGCTCCCGAAATGATAAAAACCGAGGTCACCAGGGTATAAAACAGATTTTCGGTGGCCACCGAACTCAATCCGACGACCAATGGGACGCGGTGGGTGACGGCCACGGCTTTTGAAGTGCCACTGGCTAAAATTCCGAGTGGAATCATACTCGAAACGGCTTCGCCGATAATAACGGCCGTAAAAGTGTCGGAAAACTTTAGTTTGTATGGATCGTAAACCGATAATTTCCAGGCCGCCGCCCGAACTGCAATGCGAATTAAATTGATCAAAAGAATGAAGGCAAATCCCACGAATCCGATTTTGCCGACGCCCTCCAGAATCTCGTTAACTCCAACCGAATAGATAAAATAAATGAACAGTCCGAGTCCTAAAATCGAAAAAATAAGGGCGATAATTTTGAAGCGGGAAAATTTATCGGCAAATAGCGATTTTGGTTTGGAATTAGCGTTCATTTATTAAAAGGCTAACAATCTTCGTTTAAATTTTCCAATTGCCTTTTGATATTTTCTCTGACAACAAAATATCTGCACCATTACCTTTAATTTATTTGATACAATCAACAAATTAGGGTTAAATGTTGAGAGAATGGCAGGCTCCCACGGACGAATCGCCACCATCCAGGAATTTGTTCAGACGGTCCAGAAAATCAATTTAAGCTGAGGAGGTCTTATGAATCGGAGAGAACTTTTTAAACAATTTGTCGGTGTGAGCGGGTTAGCTTGGGCGACACCTTTGGTCGGGGCGTGTCAAAAAAACACACTCCAAAACGTGAGCCGGATCAAAACGCAGATCGCATTCATCAAAACCAACGACCGCGTCAAAGGAATTTCACAGGCGATTGAACTTTTAAAGTTGCCAAAGTTTAAGAAAAAAGACCTTTTCATCAAACCGAACTTTAACAGTGCCAATGAAACTCCGGGTTCAACCCATTATGACACTCTGCAAACTCTCATTAAAAAAATGCGCGAAATGGATGCGGGACGACTGACGATCGGCGACCGAAGCGGAATGGGTAATACCGAAGATGTGTTTGAAAACAAAAAGATTTTCGCACTCGCCAAAGAGTCCGATGTCAAGACAGTTATTTTCGACAATCTCAAAAAAGACGACTGGGAATTTATAAATTTTGACTCAAGCCATTGGAAACAAGGCTTTTACATTCCTAAAGCGGTCAACAATGCGGGCGGAGTCATTCAAACCTGTTGCCTAAAAACGCATCGTTACGGCGGACATTTTACCCTTTCACTCAAAAACTCGGTCGGACTTGCCGCTAAAAAAATTCCCGAAAATGACTACAATTTTATGAGCGAACTGCATTCTTCACCAAATCAGCGAACTATGATTGCCGAA
>JANOEF010000794.1:0-9245 GCA_031413075.1 Acidobacteriota bacterium
GTAAAAGTCTTTGCGTGAAATCAACTTGTCGCTGGGAGCGCAGGCATCCTTGCCTGCACGTCGCGTGAGCGGCGTCATGAACTTGGCATGAACTCAACTTTGCTTTTGAGGAACTGCCTAAACCGACATCAATGATCTAACTTAAACTTGATTCCCCGCCGCGACTTTTTCGCGCTTTCGCGCTCAGCAGGCAAGGATGCGTGCGCTCCCAGCCAACAAGTTTCTTTTTGTAAATTTAGTTCCCAACTATTCTGCGTTTACCTTTTTCCCATACATCTTTACTCGACTTCGCTTTCGCCGGGAGCGCAGGCATCCTTGCCTGCACGTCGCGTGAGCGGCGTAAAAGTGTTGACATTGAATCAACGGGATGCACCTGCATCCTCGGCGTGCTACGTTGCGCTTCGCGGCGTAAAAGTGTTTGCAAAGAATCAAGTTGAATTTTTCTCCCGTCTTTTTCGCGCTCTCGCGCTCAGCACGCAAGGAGACTAGCGCTCCCGGCAATAGCATCTTTCCTTTTTGCCTTATTTTCAAAAAATATCCGATGCCGCATTCGCGGCAAGAGGGCTATCTACTTCAGCTTGACCACTCACAAAATATGAGTGTAAAGGGCTAAAGTATACAGAGAACTACTTCGCACGAGCAATGAGCCGAAACCCGCTGTCGTTGCCACGATACGCGGGCGCGTCCCGGTCACGAACGGCAGACCGGCAAAAGTCACCGTAGAGGTTCCACGAACCGCCACGAAGGACACGCAAACCTGAGTCTCCAACACTCATATTTGCTGATCCATCCGTCGGCAGATTATTATAACTCGGATTGTACATATCCTGCACCCATTCCCAAACATTTCCGTGCATATCATAAAGTCCAAAGGCGTTTGGCTGATAACTTCCGACCGGAACTGTTTTACCAATATTTTTGCCTTTGGTCGAGGCGTATGGATATTCACCGTTAAAATTTGCCTGACTTGCATTCAAACTGCCGCCAAAGGCAAAGGCGGTTGTCGTTCCCGCCCGCGCCGCATATTCCCATTCGGCCTCGGTCGGCAGGCGATATTCAAATTGACTATCTTTTGCGTTAAGCCTTTTGACGAAAACCTGAATATCGTCCCAACTGACATTTTCAACCGGACAATTCGCCCCGCATTCGGGAAATTTACTTGGATTATCACCCATCACCGCTTGCCACTGACCTTGCGTGATCTCGTATTTGCCCATATAAAAGCCTTCCTTGATCATTACTTTCCGTTTAAGCGTTTCATCGGCAAAATCGCTCCGTTTGGCATCGGCAATATATTTCTTTCTTTCAAACACTGCCTCGTCAATTTCTGCATCGCTTGAACCCATCTCAAATGTTCCGGCCGGACTATAGCCAAATCTCATCCCCAGCGAATTGGTGACGACTGTTCCGGCGGCGATTGAACCTGAAGTAAGATTGGGGTTGGTTGGTGTGGTTGAGGTCGAATTATTTGGAATTAGCTGAACTTTGGGACGGGTTAATTGTCCATAGAGGATTCTCCCTGATGACGCATTCGCCCCCGTTGGGAATTCATCCAGATAGCCTTTCACTTTATTGGCATCTCCGCTCGAACTGACCGAGTCCCAAATCGCTTGTTCAAGTTTAATCTTCGCGTTTGTGGCATTTGCTCCATTCGGAAATTCTCGCAAGAAATCACGCAAATCTTGAGCATCCGTGCTGTTTTTGACCAGATTCCACGCTTCTCTTTCTTGCGTCGCGTTATCTTTTGCCGTGATGACCGGATCCTTGTCATCTGGTTTGCCCGGAGTTACTGCTTGTGTGGTTTGTCCTTTCTTGAAATAAAATGCCCCTTCGATCGAACTCGATTCCCACGGCGTCTGCAAATTCTTTGACTTTCGCCGCACTTCGCTTCTCACATTTTTGAACACTTCCTCGATCGCCAGATCCGGCTTTTTCATCTGGGTCAGCAGTTCCTGCGTGTAGAGTCCGTTTTTCCCATCTCCATCTGACGCCACACTTCCCGGCGCCGTCGCGTAGGCAATCAAAGTTCCGCTCGGCGCTCGGGTAATCGTTGCCAATCCGCCGTTGGAGGATGCATCCCGCACCGTTCGCCAATTTCGCGCAAACGGATTGTTCCGGCAGGCGTCTAAAATTACCAGATTCAAACTGTTTCCCGCCGTCGTCATTTTACCTAAAAGAAAACTCAGACTGACTGTCGCATCCTGAATCTCGTCTTCTGCCGGAATATCCGCATCCACCGGCACCAGATAATTTTCGCCGCCTGACGCAACTCCGTGTCCGGCATAATAAAATAACCCCACGCCTTTATTCTCAAAGAGTTTATCGCCAAATTGCCGAATCAGAGCCTTCATCTGTTTGGAATTCTGATTGACTCCGTAGATCACTTCAAACCCGAGCGCTTCCAAAGTAGCTTTCATATCCACCGCATCATTCTGAGGATTCGGTAAAGGCGAAGTGTTCTGATAGGCTGAGTTCCCGATCACCAACGCCAGCCGTTTTTCTCCGGTCGCTTTGACACCGGCTCCGCGATTCGTTTGGGCAAATACAACCGATGAACTAAACAAGCAAAACAGGATGCCTAATGCGGTCAACTTTCTTTTTATCATAACTTTTTTTCCATCAAGTAAATAGGTGAACATTTGCGTATGAGTCCCGCACTTCAGGCGGAAAACCCGCCGCGCTTCGCTGGCGGTTACCTGCTAATAGCCACGGACTCAAAACTTCGCTGGCGGTTACCTGCTAATAGCCACGGACTCGAAACTTTTACGCGGTTTTTCCCTACAAACCTTGTCAATTCGTAATTCTTAATTCGTAACTTTCAACTCATTCAGGCTCGGAAATAGCTCAACAACTTTCAGCCTCCGCTGTGATCAGGCTTGTAAATTACTTTAGTCTTGAGTAATCACCGGCAACTCGCGCCTCAAGAGCGCAACTCGTACACGTAAATTCGTAATTGGTAATTGGTAATTGGTAATTGGTAATTCGTAATTCGTAATTCGTAATTCGTAATTCGTAATTCGTAATTCGCAATTCGTAATTGAAATGGATTTTAACCGAAAAGTGAATTTGATGGAAGATTTTTCTTCTTTTTTGATTGAGATGATGTTTGCGAATGTATTTTGCAAAAGCAGTCTGAAAACGTCTAAAATATGACAAGTCAGCCGCACATAGTTCCATTTTTAGATATGGACTAAAACACAGCTACATTAAAACATTCGTAAGCCGTTATGATTAAACAGATTACAGCAACATTAGCAAAACAACCCCCAACTCTCGGTTTGGAAAAAATAGAAGTTTGAAAAGCAAAAATAAGCATATATGACAATTCGAGCAATTTTTCGCGCCATCAAAGTCGAATCCGCAACATCCCCGTTTGATGTGATTCAGACCAAGATTTTTTACCCGTCACTGGTGCCGACCAATGACACTGAACGAAATTCGGGGATTTTATCTCCCGACACGGCCAAATCTCCGTTCCCGGTGGTAATTATGCTGAACGGGGTCAACTGCCCGCCCGAATCATATCAATGGCTGGGCGAAAAGCTGTCTCAATTTGGCTGTATATTTGTTTCTTTTCAATGGATTACGGACGAGCTCCCCGGCGGCCTGCAAGGGCTCACACCGGGTATTGACGTGCGGTTTATGAATTACGAAAATTACGGGAAAGGGGCGACAGGTTCGGCAATTCAACCAATTTTAGACGATTTGGAAAAAGTAAATACGGATGGTTTGTTAGCGGGATGTCTGGATTTGGACAATGTCATTTTAGGGGGACATTCGGCGGGTGGTTCGGTGGCGCTGATGAATGCTGAACATTTTCCAAAAATCAAAAAAGCTTTCAGTTACGGGGCGCACACGCAAGGCTCAACCATAATGGGATTCCCGGCCAATTATGTTTGTCCGATCACCTCGGAAAAACCGCTCTTGATGCTCGGTGGAAATAACGATGGCGTCATTACCTGGAGCGCGAGGCGGTATGGCAAAACTGCAGAAGATTGTACAATTTCGCTCCAACAAACCTTTGAAAAAGCCATCAGCGGAAATCGAGGCGACCGATATTTGGCGATTTTTGACGGCGCTAATCATTTCACTTTTGCCCACCCGAAAGACGCAACCACGGGCCGACCATTTTTAGATTTTGAGCCGAAAAATGATGACTTGCACAGAGAAATTATGGCGCAAATGATAATCGAATTTATCGCCGGAAATGATTTGCAGCAGTTTGCCGAAAAGAAAGAAATCGTAATTTTTAAGCAGAAATAGAGAACCGGGTCGAAATAGAAATTTAGACAACGAATTTCTTAAATCGGACAAATTTTCTCAATCTATTTTCTGATGTTTGAGATATAAATCACATCTTTTGTTTGGTTATTTACTGAAAATACAATATTTTTCCCGTCCTGTGACCAATCAAACGAGTTAATTTCACCTTTTCCGACATCGGTAATTATCTTTTCCTTTTTATTAACAACGGGTAGCAGCATAAATTTTAATTTACCGCCAATATCAAAAAATTGAGTCAGAAATTCCCCGCTTGGATGCCACCTCAGGAACCGTTGATTATCCCCCTCCGGTAAATCAAATTTTTGTTTCAGCTGCCCGTTATGATTGGAAAAAATACCGATTCTCCACGCTCGGTCGTGATCCAAATCCATAAAGGTTGAGGCGGTGGTCTGTCCATCAGGCGAAATTGCCGGAAAAATCATATTTTGCGCAGATATTTGTGTTTCTTTTTTATCTTCCAGATTGATGCGCCAAATGGTTGGCAGGGTTAAAAATCTACCGCGTTGGAAAATGATGCTTTTGCCGTCAGTCGAAAACTGAGGGCTAAAATCTTCTACTCCCAGGGTTAATTGACGAACTTGTTTTCCCTTCAAATCTGCCAGCCAGAGCGAGTTTTTGCCGTTTCGCTTAGAACTAAAAACAATTTCATCGGTGGTTGGGGAGGCCGACATTTCGGAAATAATTTTAGCGTCAGCGGTTAAGGTTGAAAGATTTTTTCCGTCTGCGTTGATTTGCCGGATTTCTCCTTCAGCGGTGGTGCCGGAGGTAAATAAAATCTTGCCCGTCGAAGTCCACGCAACATTCTTTATTTGCGATGATTCGGTATAAATTTCTTTGGCCGAAATTGAACTTGTATTCTGACTAAAAGTGCCAACCTGAAGACTTGAGTTATTGGTTTTTTGAATGGTAAAAAGTCCGTTTTTAGTGCTGACCAACCATTCACTTTGCTGGATATCGTTGGTCAATTTTTCCGCCTTTCCGGTTTTTCGGGAGATTCTCCAAACTTGTCCGTCTTTACTTTCGATAAAAGCTAAATATTCTGTATCAATCCAAGTTAAATAGTTAATATTCTCCCAGTTTATCTCTCCCAAAGACGTTTCCTGCCCGCTATTTACATCAACCAAAAGAATTTTTGCCTTCATTCCTTCCTCGGTTTTTTCGGTAACCGCGCAAGCAATTTCATTTCCGCCTGGCGACCAAGCGACCGAGCTCACCGAAAAATACGGGATTTCACGAAATCCGATTTTGGCGTTGAGCAAAACCTTTTCGTCCGTTCCATCCGCATTGACCGTCACTAATTGGGTAAATTCATCGGCTTCACGCGGATACGCAAATTTCCGTCCGTCGGGAGAAAAACTGATGTTCGAACCGGTTACAACCTGCGAAATTTCTACCGCCGCACCGCCCAAAAGTGGAATTTTCCAAAGCGGGGCGTCGGCCTGATTATCAAGAAAAACCGAAGTATAAATAAATTGATTATCGGGAGAAACGGTCATTCCAAGGTATTTGATTTTTCGGTCGGGCATTATTTTAATCTGGCTATCCGTTCCAACTTGTTGCAAATACAGACTTTCGCCATCGCCCTCCGGTTGAGAAAAAACAAGATATTCTCCATTTGGCGAGGCAGCAATGTTGGTCACTTTGCCGCTGGTGGTCAAACGACGAAAATTAGTGTTCAAAAACTTACTTTGACTTTGGTTCGTTTGCCAAAAATACCCGACCGCCCCCAGAGTTAAAATCAAAACCAACCCGATGACCAAAACCCTCCAATCAGTAGCAAATGAAAAAGAGGCTGAATTTTTTATTAAATCTGAAGGAGATCTGTCTTGAGTGAGTTCTATTTCTTCTTCAATAGTAATCCGTTCGATTTTTTCAGTTTCGATTATTAAACTGGTTCCGTTCCGGGGATTGAGCTGAGCAACAAATTTATAACCTTTTCCGGGCACGGTGGCGATAAAGCGGTTTTCATTTTTGCGCTCGCCAAACGCTTTGCGAAGGGCGACAATTTGGACAGACAGATTTTTCTCTTCGACAAATTGATTTTCCCAAACTTCGTCCAGCAAATCATTTTTTGAAACGGTTTCGCCTGAATGGGCAATTAAAGCTAGCAACAAATCAAAGGCTTTCGGGTTTAATGGAATGGCGTGACCTTGCTTTAATAAAACCCGTCGGGTTGGATCAACTTCAAAATCACCAAAGTAAAGTATTGTTTCTCTTGCTGTTTCCATCGCCTTAACTATTTTTAGTAACTCTTTACCTGCGCTTTAACTACTTTTTACCGCTGTTTGTTGAAAGATGTTCGTGTTCAAAAAATTGGGTGTGGAAAGTATATCAAAATCCGCCAAACGAAAGAAAGATTTTTTGAATTTGCGGCAAGTTATGACAACAGCTAAACGAAAAAAAGTAATCACGATTGAGACATTTCAAAGAACCGTGATTCGCCAAAATGAACATCAACCTCAAATTTTGTGGTGCGAATTTTGTCAGGCTGAGGTCGAAATGACTACCCCCGAACTTGCCGCAAACATTTTAGGTGTTACGGTGCGCGAAATTTATCGACGGCTTGAACAAGGGGATTTACATTTTTTTGAAACAGAACCGGGTGAGGTATTTATCTGCACCAATTCGCTTAAGCCAAAACAAAGAGGAGAAATATAATTATGCCCAGCTACTCAGTTGATATTGATAATACATTTGGTCAATCGTTCAGAATAAGTTTAGAAATATCGTTCAATGTAAATGCGGCTGGCAAGTGGAAAACTTGGCACAATGGATATATTCGACATGACAGCGGTTGGATTTACCACGAACCCAGTAGTGGAACTCTTACTACTTTTCACCTTCTCTTGCATAACTCTGAAGACACTTGGGGAATTCGGCTCAATGATTTTACTGATTTTTGGGGAGCTAATGACGAAGGTGACGGACTCTTACTCCAAAATTGGTCGCTTTCATTCAAACCGGGAGTTATTTACTGGAAAGTCATTGAGGGAAAGGGTGGCGAATTTTAACAACCCGGAGGAAAATTATGAGTTTTAACATTTTTGCAAGTGGAAACGCATTAGGACAACCGTTTCATTACGAGCGGGATGATTGCATTGACGGAGATGACTTTAATATTGTTGAATTAATCTCAACCTTACAAGGATTGACCCCAAGCGCGGCGGGAGTGGCTGGGGCGGCTATCGAGCATAATCTGCCGGGGGATGCTCCAGAGGGGATGGGAGTCGTTGCCTTTTTGGAGTTTCTCCACACTCTGAAAAACATAGTTGACTGTCTGGCGATGTGTGATGACGCAAGCAATGGACGTATCACAGTATTTACAAAACAGAAACATTTTTTTTCGGCTGACGATCTCGGATATGGCAGATATTACTTCTACCCTGGCAACGACCCCGGCACAGAGTTTATAAAGGCGATTGGTCGCAGTTTAGAGGCAACAGATATGAATAACTGGGGCGTTTTACGGGCGTTAGTAATTGTTTTAACTCTCTATTCAAACGCTGTCGGTCAATCAGGCAAACCAGACATCATGATTCAATTGGAAAAGTAAGAATTTTCAAAATAGTAGCTAAACCCTTTTTTTATGAGACGAATGAATTTTAATACTTGTGTGAATGTCAGCATTCTTGTTCTGTTACTCAGCTTTTCAACTGTTTCAGCGCAAAAAAATAAAGGCAACCTCAACACTTGGACGACTAAAATCGTTCAGCGCAACTACGATAATTTGGCGGGTTGTCTGTCCAAGGTTCGGGTTGCCAAAAACAAAGGCTTTGACCGAATCGTTTTTGAATTTGACGGTGAGATAAATAGCTACACAATTTATTATTTGCCGTCAAACAAAGATGCCGAAGGCGAAAAAATCACGATTGCCGGAAAGATTTTTATGAATATTGATCTTTATGGAACACCTTGTGAAAGCCAAATTTATCCCGCAGGAAAACTAAATCTTTCGATTATTCAGCAAATTAGCGGCGGTGTGTTTGAAGGAATTCAAAACTATCTGATCGGCATCAGAGCGGAAAAACTTTTTCGAGTACAGGAGTTAACAAAACCGACGCGGCTGGTGATTGATTTCCAGCAAAAAAAAATTAGAGATTATGTTCAATAAGAAATTTGCCCGCGAATCACACGAATCTGCCCGAATATTTTTAAGAATTGATTCAAACTCATATGCGTTTATTGCCAAAATTTGATTTTATTCGCGTTCATTCGCGTTTATTCGCGGGCAACTCAAATGTCTATTAAATGAATCATCCGATGAGTTCAAATGGATGCGCCGAAAAAATCATGACTGCTGTTTTTTAGGATATTTTTTATCCCGGCATTTATCGGCAGTCTCCTCTCTAATTCTGATCAAAGATAGAAAAAGTTGGGATAAAAAAGGGCAGAAACTTCGGTAATTCCTGCCCTTTTTTTAGTTTTACTCGACTTTTACAAAATCCGTTCCGCTTCTGCCGAATGTTTCCGGATGATACATTTCTTCGGCTTTGGCGGGTGGCACGACGAATTGCCCCGGCGTGGTCGCCCGGGTCACGTAAGTATATTTATAAACGCCTTCCCACAATAACGAACTAAAGGCTTCGGCGCGTTCATCGCGGAAGTTTTGGTGTTCAAACCAGGTGGAACGCCAATACCAATAACCGCGTCCGTAACTGCGTGAACCGTATTCCGCGACCGGCGTATTACCGCCCGTATCGGCTGGCACTGATTCCGTGACAGCTAATTCAGGATTCAAAATTTCGAGTCCGGCGGGTAACGGGTCAACTAGCGCAACGTGATAACGGCGGGCTTGAGCCACCATCGTCAGGCGAATGCGAACCCGCGAACCGGCTTTGATTGTCCAACTTCCATCAGTCACCATAAAGCACAGGCTTGGGTACATTGGTGTAATTGTCAGAGGCACAGGTAACACTTCGGTACTCACCGGTAGCCATGCCCTCGAAGCGGTTGGAGCCAAG
>JANOEF010000795.1:0-3302 GCA_031413075.1 Acidobacteriota bacterium
CTGATTCGTGTAAAATTACTCTCATTAAGTGTTTTTTTTTGCACAAAACTAAAAAAACTTAATAGTAGCTGATTTGCAAAAATCAGCTATTTTTATCTTTAGGTTTGTTTGATGAAATCTTGATTTTGTCTAAAGTCGAGAAAATAAATACCGCATAAAAAAAAGAAAGTTGTTTAGCTGGGAGCGCGGGCATCCCTGCCTGCCCGCATTCGCGCGAAGCGTCAAATGCGGCGTTGCCGAATGTAAATTCAGCTTGATCTTCAGCTCAGCAGTTCCGCCTCATCGCTTCGCTTGAGGCGGAGCAGGCTGGCAGCCCGCGCTCCCGGCACACACCATTTTTATTGACGGATTTATTTTTCAAAGACCATAAGACCGGACTCAAAACGTTATTTTTCGGCGACCAGCAAAATATTTTTGCCAATCGGCATCGGTAAAACCTTTTCAAATTTACTGATCACGGGAACGGCTATTTTATCATAAAGCGCTACCGCACCACTTTCTAAAGAATCTGATTTTAATAATTTATATTTTATCCACCACGGGAAAATGCCGGCAAAATCAAAGTATTTTGATTTTAAGATCTTAAATCCGGCGGATTTGCATTTTTCTTCGATTTCTATTTTTGTATAACGCCGAAAATGTCCTATTTTACGATCAAATTCACCGTAGAGCGATTGCAGCGCAGGAACAAAAATAAAGCATCTTCCGCCCATTTCGAGCGTTTCATAAATCAGTTTGAGTTCGCCCGCGTCGTCCTCGATATGTTCCAAAACATTGACATAAATTATCGAAGTCGGCTGAATACTTTTAGCAATTTCGCCGCAAACTTCGGCAAAAATAGAATGATAAAGTTTGATTTCTGTCTCAGTTTCAATCTGCAAAACATTTTGCTCCAAAAATTCAAACATTTCCGAAGGCTCAATAATGGTTAAATGCCTGGGCTTTTCGGCTAAAAGCAGTTCCGAAAACGAGCCTGTTCCGGCGCCAACTTCGACCAATCTTTTGCCGAAAAAAGGGCGAAATTCATCCAAAATCCATTTGTGATAATTGACGGCAAAAGACATCGCTTCCAAATCTTTGCCGACATAGACAACCTTTTCACTCATTTGATTCTAATAACAAATTATTTTTACGGGCTGAAATAGTGTTTGGAATTGAGCGATAAGATTTTTCCAGACCAACCAGCAAATTGTATTTTAAGATATACCAAAACGCCGCTACGCCGTCTTTGAATCCAATTTTTTTGCCTTCTTCGTAAGTCCTGCCGTAATAGCTGATCGGAACTTCGTAAATGGAGCATTTCAGTTTGGCAATTTTCGCGGTCACTTCGATTTCAAATCCGAATCCGCTGGAAGAAATCAGCATATTGCGAATAATGTCGCCGCGAAAAGCTTTGTAGCAAGTTTCGACATCGCTCATATTCAGATTCGTCACCATATTTGAAAGAAACGTCAGCCCTTTATTGGCTAAATAATGATAAAAGTATATGACGCGGGCAGTACGTTTGACCATAAACCGCGATCCATACACGACATCGGCATGTCCATCAATAATCGGCGAAATAACATCAGCAATTTCCATCGGATCATATTCAAGGTCGGCATCCTGGACAATCACAATTTCGCCTTTCGAGAGCGCAAATCCGGTCTTTAAAGCTTCGGTCTTACCGCCATTGTTTGTTTGCCGCACATATTTTATCCGTATATCTTGTTCGGCCAGAGTTTGAGCAATCTGCGGCGTTTTATCTTTTGAACAATCGTCAACAATGATCAATTCCAAAAGGTTCGGTATCTGCAAAACCCGATGGACAATTTTCGATAAAGTTGCTTCTTCATTGTAGGCCGGCATCACCACCGAAAGACATTGGTTTTTTGATAATTCGCTTTTTTTCATGCTAAATCCAGCCGCTCGTCTAAATTCAGTAATTCTCGGTTTAAAGAATATTTGATAATCAAGTAAAAGCTCCCCTCCTTTTGCAAGGAGGGGGTTGGGGGTGGTTGTCCTTGATAATTAACCATAAAACCTAAACAAAACTACCACCCCTGTCCTTCGGACATCCCCTCCTTCGCAAGGAGGGGAGCTTTTTTTTACCTTTCAAAGTTCTAAACCGAGAATTGCTCGTCTAAATTTACAATCAATCCATTAAATCATTCAAAATAATTTGTTTAAGTTTTCGCAGAGTTAAAATAACTTGGCGCAATTCTTTGGGTTGTGTGAGTCGAAAACTTTCACTTCGAGCATAATTCCTTTCGTCCAAAACCGTAAAAAACCAATCTCGCCCAATCACATAACTGCCGTAAAGCGTTTTCCCGTTTTGATTGAGATGCTGGGCAGCAATCATGGCGGCGAGCATTTGACCTTCGGGATCTTGTTTATCGCCCTTACTTTTTTTGAATTCCTGCATAAAAAAGTAAGGTGTTTCGGGCGTCGTAAAACCATAAACCGAAGAAACCATACAATCGGTGACAACGCTGATTTTACCATTCTCAAATTCGGCAGAAATCGGACGTTCAAAAAAAACTCCGATTTTTTCAGTTTCCTTTAATCTTGACAAAATCAGAATCGGCGAAAGTAAATTCATCTTCAATTCTTCTTCAAACCAACCGTCTATTTCACTTTCGATAAATGGCTCAACTTGTTTTAAGATAATTTCGCTTTCATCATCAAGCCGACCTGCTTCCTTTTCAATCCAAGAATCAAGTAACTCTAATTTACTTGATTGACGTTTTAATTGAAAAAATTCAAACAAAGTATCAACTTCGGCTTTTATTTTTGACATAAAGCACCTCGTTTTAGTCCATTAAATCGTTCAAAATAATCTGTTTAAGTTTCCGCAAGGTTAAAATAACTTGGCGTAATTCTCTTGGTTGCGTGAGTCGAAAACTTTCACTTCGGGCATAGGTTTTCCCCTCTAAAACGGCAAAAAACCAATCCCGTCCAATTACATAACTGCCATACATCGGCTTCCCATTTTGGTTTTGATGTTGTCCGGCAATCATGGCGGCGAGCATTTGACCTTCGGGATCTTGTTTATCGCCTTTGCTTTTTTTGAATTCCTGCATAAAAAAATATGGCTTTTCGGGGGTGGTCAAACCATAAACCGAAGAAACCATACAATCGGTGACAAGTCTGATTCTTGCATTTTCAAATTCGGCAGAAATCGGGCGTTCAAAAAAAACCCCAATTTTTTCAGGCTCGGCGAGGTCTGACAAAAACAAAATCGGTGAAAGAAGTTTCATTTTTAATTCTTCTTCAAACCAACCGTCTATTTCACTTTCGATAAATGGCTCAACTTGTTTTAA
>JANOEF010000796.1:0-7578 GCA_031413075.1 Acidobacteriota bacterium
TAATTTACCCACCTTTAAGCGGGTATATTGCCCTTGTAAATACAAAAACGGCAGAACCGGGGCCAGTAAAACCCCGCTCATAAAAAATTTTCTGTTTAGCTGATTCACGTTCATTTTTCTCTGTGTTAAAATTTTACTTTACAAAATGATTTCGTCAAAATCGCTCAAATTTTTACTGCTGTTCGCGTTTGTTTTTGCATCATCGTGTCGGTTTTGGTCAGATTCTTCAAATTCCGTTCCGCCAACCGAGCCAAACAAGGCCCCCGAAATCATCAGCGAAATTCCGTTTCCAACCAAAGAGCCGGAAATTTTTCAAGTCGAAATAGTTATCAAAAATGAAGGCGAAGAGGACAGAATTTTTCTGGCCCGCAGTCAAGGACGTTTTTTTTCGCGGAGCGGCGAGATTGCTACTTTGCAAATTGAGACAAGTCAATCGTTTTTAATCAATTTCGGCAAAAAGATTTATGTTGAAAATGCCGCTCAAACTTCGGCTCAAAGCGAGACTTCGATTGAAACGCTGAACAATTTTTTGACCACCGAATGGCTCAATCAAAAAAACAAGGCAGAATTTGAGAGTCTCGGGACAGAAAATGGATTGAGCAAATATCGTGTCATTTTTGAGGCGGCGGAGTCGCTGATTTTTGTAGATGAAAACTATAAAATGCCGGTTCGCCAGGAGTTTTACAGTATCGAAGACGAAACGAAGACTTTGGTTTATGCCATCGAATTACAAAATTTGAAACTGGTTGCCGATGAGCAGTTTTTTGCAGTTCCAAAGGATTTTCGCAAAGTTCCGATGGCAGAATTTAGAAAGAATGAATAACGAAAAAGATCAACAGATTGCCTTTGACGTGGTTAAAATTACCCCGTATTTACAACATCTCGGCATCGAATTAGTCGAAATAGAAGTTGGCAAAGCCGTCATGCGAATGCCGATGAAAGACGAACTTCGACAGCCCTATGGACTGCTTCACGGCGGAGCCACGGCGAGCTTGATTGATACGGCAACGGCCTTTGCGGTGGTGAGCGTCACTACCCGCGAGGAAAAATGCACCACAGTTGATTTAACCATCCATTATTTGCGCCCCGTCATTGACGAAACCACCATTTGCACGGCGACCATTGTTCGGGCGGGAAAACGATTGATCACGGTTTCGGCTGAGGTTCACAATGAACAAGGCAAAATGATTGCCACCGCACTCTCGACATACGCGAAAATCTAATGGAAGAAATCAAAAAATTTGCCAAATACTTTTTGCCCTATCGAACTGCCATCATTCTGGGAGTTATCTGTATCTTATTCGGAATGATATTTGGCCTGCTGGTGCCGTATTTGGTCGGCCAGGCAGTTGATGATTTGAGTAATTCGGCCACAAATAACACCCTGACCTGGCAAAAAGTGATTTATCATCCGGTGATAATTCTGAGCGTTAATCTGATCAGCGGTCTTTTTCTTTATTGGCAACGGCGACTGCTAATAGATACCTCGCGTCATATCGAATATGATATGCGGCGCGATTATTACGCTGCACTCGTTCATCAACCGCTGGATTTTTTCCAGAATAACCGGGTTGGCGATTTGATGGCGCGGGCGACCAACGATTTGGGAGCCATCCGGCAGATTGTCGGACCGATGATTCTGTATTCGTGCCAGGCCATCTTTGCCTTCTGTGTATGCGTCCCGATTATGCTCAGTATCAGCGTTAAGCTAACGCTTTTGTTGTTCATCCCGATGCCGTTAGTTTCGCTCACCGTCAAATTTTTAGGACAGCAAATCCACGTCCGGTTTGAAAAGATCCAGGAGTATTTTTCGGGAATTACCGCCGCCGCCCAGGAAAATCTGTCAGGCGTCCGAGTTGTCCGGGCGTATGCTCAGGAAAGTGCGGAAATAGAAAAATTTCAACAACTGAACCGCGAATATGCCGCGCAAAATCTCTCGCTCGTCAAATTTGCGGCGGCGATGCGTCCTTTGCTTTATTTCTTTATCGGGCTGGGTTTTGTGATCATCGTCGCGGTTGGCGTACCGATGGCGGTGCGTCAGGAAATTACGGCGGGTGATTTTACGGCCTTTATTCTCTATCTGCAACGGATGATCTGGTATCTGATTGCACTCGGTTATGTGGTCAATCTCTACCAGCGCGGGACCGCGAGTCTCAAACGGTTTAATAAGATCTTAGAAACCGTTCCAACTATCAGGAACGAAGACAATATCGAAGAACAAAGTACTATCAAAGGCGAAATTGAGTTTCGTAATTTGAATTTTGCCTATAACGGAAAACCTGTTTTGCAAAATATCAACCTGAAAATCAAGCAGGGCGAAACCGTGGCGCTGGTCGGTAAAACCGGAAGCGGAAAATCAACCTTGATCAGTTTGATCCCAAGATTGATGGATGCACCCGACAACACAGTTTTGGTAGATGGCGTTTCGGTGCGCAAATATCCGATTGAACAACTCAGACGTTCAATCGGAGTCGTCCCGCAAGAAACCTTTTTGTTTAGCGACACGATTGCAGAAAATATTGCGTTCGGAGTCGAGAATCAAGAGTCAATTACGAATTACGAATTACAAATTACGAATCCGCAATCCGCAATCCGCAATCCGCAATCCGCAATTAAAGAATCTGCCGAAATTGCCGGATTAGCCGCAGACATCGAAGGGTTTCCCTATAAATATCAACAGCTGGTCGGAGAACGCGGAATTTCGCTGTCGGGCGGGCAAAAACAACGAACGGCCATTGCGCGGGCCGTGATGCGTAATCCGCGAATTCTCATCTTGGACGATTCGCTGTCGGCAGTTGATACTTATACCGAAGAAAAAATTCTCAATGGTTTGCGTGATGTCCGCGAAAACCGGACGACCCTCATCGTCTCGCATCGCGTTTCAACCGTCCGCGATGCCGACCTGATCTGCGTTTTAGAAGACGGAAAAATCATCGAACAAGGAACGCACGACGATTTGTTGAAATTAAACGGCGAATATGCAGATCTTTACAATCGGCAGCTTTTAGAAGAAGAATTGGAGGCCGCGGATTAAAAAAACTGCCTCTTTCCGAAATTTCAGTGGCTCAATTCGCTTCCGTAAATTCTTCGCAAACCGGTTCCTTTGATTCCCCACCGGAGGTTTAAGACTGAATCGCCGCCGCCTTGAAAATACTTAAACTTGACGCGATGAAATCCTTTTCGCAACGGCACAGTCCCGGTTCTGGCTTGCATCGAATGGAGACCGTCATTATCCACCACCACTTCATCATCAATGAGCAGCACTGCGCCATCATCGGCTTCGACTTGAAATTCATAGATTCCATCAATCGGAACTTTTATCAACCCGTCAAAGATCACGCCAAAAGGTTCTTTGAGGTCTTGTTTTTTGGCAAATTGCGGTAGTTGAATTGATTTGGTCGCGCCTTTCTCGGTCGGATCAGCTTTGTCCATCTCGCTGACGGATCTGAAAGAATTTTTGTAGTAAGCGAACCAGACACCTTCGACAGTTTCCGTTTTCTGAACCGCATCCATATACGCGCGACGCAAAATGGTCGCGGCGTAAGTTACGCTTTTTCGGCCATTGGCAGTCATCACCATTGTCTTTAGTTCTTTTTTTTCGTTTTGGTTAAGTTTTATCTCAAACGGCTTTTGGTATTCGGCCGATTTTTCGTTGGGTTCGCTTCCGTCCAGGGTATAAAAGATTCTGGCAGTCGGCATCGGTGCCTCAAGTTCGATTCGGGCTTGATCAGTATCGGCCACCAGGATATTCTGCAACCCCTTGGGTTCGGGGATTCGATAATTGACATTTTGGCGGTCGAGTCGGGCGAATTGATTCGGTAACCGACTGACAAAATCTTCATAATTCTTTTTATCGAGCGGCGACCAGACGACTTCGGACAAAGCCAATATTCTCGGAAAGACCATATATTCAACCTTGTCCGGCGTTTTCATATATTCCGTCCAGACGTTGGCTTGGGCGCCCAGGATATATTTAGCTTCCGTCTCGGTCAGTTCCTTTGGAATGGGATTGTAGGAATAGACGGTTGACAGAGGCAGATGATTGCCGATGTTGATCGGCTCGTTTTTCGGGTCGCCCTGTCCGTAATCGAAATACATCGTATTGGTCGGAGTCATGATAACATCGTGTTTGGCGCGGGCCGCTTCGATTCCGCCGCGTTCGCCGCGCCACGACATGACCACCGCATTCGGCGCGAGTCCTCCTTCTAAAATTTCATCCCAACCGATGATCTGTTTACCACGGGAGTTGATAAATTTTTCCATCCGGCGGATGAACCAGCTTTGGACTTCGTGTTCGTCTTTTAAGTTTTCACGCTTCATCAATTCCTGGACAAAAGGCGATTCTTTCCAATGATCTTTCAAAACCTCATCTCCGCCGATGTGAATGTAGGGCGAATCGGGGAAAAGCGCAATTGTTTCAGTCAAAACGTCTTCGAGAAACTGAAAAGTTTTGTCAGTCGGGCAAAAAACTTCTTTGAAAATTCCCCATGTTTGCTGAACTTTGTATTCGTAATTTTCCTTGCAGCCAAGTTCCGGATAAGCGGCCAGCGCGGCCGAACTATGTCCGGGTAATTCAATTTCGGGAATAACCGTGATGTGCCGAAATTTAGCATACGCGACAACTTCTTTGATCTCTTTCTGAGTATAAAATCCCTCGACCGGAATCCCATCGCCCTTAAAAACCGGTGAATAGGCGCCTTGCTGAGTTTCTTTGCGTTTTGAACCAATTTCGGTTAGACGCGGGTATTTTTTGATCTCGATCCGCCAGCCCTGGTCTTCGGTGAGATGCCAGTGAAACTTGTTAAATTTGTATTGCGACATCAAATCAATAAACTTTTTGACAAATTCGACCGGCATAAAATGCCGCCCAACGTCGAGATGCATTCCGCGATATTTGAAACGCGGCTGATCCAGAATCTCAACCCCCGGAATTCGCGCCTTGCCTTTTTCAATTTTAGTCGGCAGGAGCTGGAGAAACGACTGCAAACCGTAAAACATTCCGGCCTCGCCCCGGGCCGCGATTCGCACCCCGTTTGAGTTGATATTCAAAATGTAATCTTCGTTAGACGAAATGTTTCCCTCCGCCGAAAGCCTCTCAAAAACAATCGTATTCTTTAGATCTTTTTTCGCTTTACCGGTATATTCGATTTTGAAACCGTGATTTTTGAGCAAATAATCATTCAAATAACCCGCCAGCAGACGCGAGCCTTCGTCCACGGCCACGATTTTGGTTTTATAATTAAACTCAAAAGGCAAGCTGCGGGTAAAAATGACGGACTTTGGTTTGGGAATGATGTCTATATTCTGGGCAAAACCGGAAACGGCGAAAATGAATAGAAATAAAGAGAAAACGAATAGTTGTTTCATAATTTGTCGAGAAATTCAGAAAGTTCTTTTGGCAATTTTACAATAAAATTCATTTTTTCGTGAGTGACAGGATGCGTAAAAGATAATTTTTCGGCGTGGAGAAAAAAGCGATTTAACTCTTTGATTGATTGACGGATTTTTATATCCTTAACTGTTTTATCGCGCCCCGAATTATAAGTTTCATCGCCGACTACCGGATGTTTGAGATGAGCCAGATGAACCCGAATCTGATGCGTCCGACCGGTTTTAATTTCTACTGCAACCAAGGTAAATTTCTCGAATCTTTTTTTTACATTCCACAAACTTAGAGCATGTCGGCCGTGTCCGCGAACTGACATCTTGGTCCGGTTATGTTTTTCGCGGGCGATCGGAGCGTCAATAGTTCCGGTATTTTCATCAATTTCGCCGTGAACCAGAGCCAGATATTGTTTAAAAACCTGCCGCTCCCGAAACTGCTCGTTGAGCGCTTCGTGTGTGTCAACATCTTTCGCAACAACAATTAAACCTGAGGTATGTTTGTCCAATCGGTGCACAATTCCGACCCGGCTTGGAACTGTCACCTCCGGATTCGAGACTTTTAAATTGAAATGCCAGGCAATCGCATTGGCCAGAGTTCCGGATGAAATACCCGCCCCGGGATGCACCACCATGCCTGCGGATTTGTTGATAACGGCTAAAAAATTGTCTTCATAAACGATCTCGAGCGGAATGTCTTCCGGCTCAAAAATGTCGGCCGGAATCTCGGTCAGTTCAACTTCGATTTCGTCCTGCTCGCGGACTTTATATGAGCTTTTGGCCGGCTTTCCGTTTACCAGGACATCGCCGTCATCAACCATCTTTTGAATTCGGGAACGCGAGCGATTTTCGATTTTTTCGGCTAAGAAAGCGTCCAAACGCTTTCCGGATTCGATGGCTAAAGGCTGAAAGATAACGGCTGCATTTATTTCGGGTTCGTTTAAAATTGATTCACTCATTTTGTCTGCTTTCTATTTTACGATTAGTTTGAGCGAATCACTAACAAATATCTCGGATTGTTTGAGCCTCTTTTAATTGCTCGACAATTCAGAAACTTGATAATGGAGTTCAGAGGTGGCAAATAATTGCGTTTTTAGCAAAAAAAACGCAATTGTCAGCAAAAGTTGGGCGACATCTTGAAAACTAAGAAACGCTTGCAAATAATTGAGCAAGTTTAGCTTTCAGTTTTTCTGCCTTTTTAATTTTTAATTTTTAATTTTGCCTTATCGCTTAACGGGATTTTTGACTGGCGGGGCTTGGTCAAAGGTTTGACGATAATCGTGACCTTCGATTTTGATGGTTTTGCACATTTCAAAAAGTCTGGAGCGAAGCCTCACGCCGATTCTGTCTTCGAGCGTTTCATCCTTGTCAGACTTGCGATTGTCCAAATAATTGGTGGTAAAAATCGTCAATTTTTTGTCATTGTAGCGAGTGTTGATGATGTGCGCCATCGTATCACGGACCCAATCTGTCGGTTTTGAGGCGCCGATTTCATCCAAAACTAAAACTTCAGCCTCAAAAATATTAGAGAGAATTTTCAGTTCCGAGCTTTGGGTGTTCGGATTATAAGAATCTTGAATTTGTTTTAAGAGCGACCCGAATTCGAAAAAAAGACAGCTAAACCCGCGCTCGGTCAAAGCTTTCAGAATCGAAACGGCAAGATGTGTTTTGCCAATTCCGCAAGTTCCCATCAACAGTAGTCCGCGCTCAACCGCCGGATATTCCATCGCCAATTTCGAAGCGTAGGCATAAGCCTTTTGTTGCGAAGGGTTAATAACTTTATAGCTTTGGAAATGACAGCCTTCATAGCGGCGCGGAATTTTTACTTTTTCAAGTAAATTTGAATGCGATTTCTTTTTGCGGCATTGGCACGGACGAACTCCGCCTTTGAGAAATTCCATTCCGGAACCGTAACAGAGCGGGCAAACCTCCGGTTCTTCGCGCGAATCGAAGGAATCTTCGTCAGCATTCGGCACAACAAAGAGTTGATGAATTGTCGCTTTTTCTTGTGGCATCTAACCAATTATTAACGAAATTTAAATAACCTTACCCACTAAAATTTGAGAGCGAAGTCCCGCAAATCTTTAGTTTGCGGCCTAGTTTGAGTTAAACTCAACTAGGGCGACCAGCTCAAGTCTTGTCGGACATCCGCCGACAACTAATTTTGTTAAGTGGGTAACTTTATTTAACTTCTTT